>JBAPYD010000265.1:0-6999 GCA_049284555.1 Chromatiaceae bacterium
GCTGGTGCCGGCGCGGCGGCCGCCACCGCGAGACGATGCTCCCGCATGCCCTTGTAGAGCGCCTGGAGGATCATCAGGGCACCGAACAGGAGGGCGAAGACCAGGGCCCCCTGGCCGATGCCGTCCAACCAGCCACGGGTCCCGGCCTCCAGCGTCTGGATGACGCCCAGCTCCGAGAGATAGCCCGGGATGTAGAAGAACCGGCTCACCAGCACCGAGAGCATGATGGCCGCCATGACGAACTTGACCACGTAGTCCTTGACGTAGGTGGTCCCGATGGCCCCGATCTGGATACCGAACAGGGAGCCGGCGAGGATGATCATGGAGAGCCGAATGTCCACGAAGCCGTCCAGGGCATAGAAGAGGCTCCCGCCCAAGCCCATGACGAAGGCGATGACCAGCTCGGTGGCGCTGGCGGTCAGGGCGGGCAGGCCCAGGACGTACATCATGGCCGGGACGCCGATGAAGCCGCCCACCGCGATGGTGGCCGCGAGCAGCCCGGTCGCGAAGCCCAGGGGGGCCAGGATCAGGAAGGAGACCCGGGCATCCATGCTCTTGAAGTACAGCATGGTGCCGGGGATCTCGAGGCTCCGCACCCAGCGCACCAGGGGGGTCAGCTCCTTGGTCCGGGGCCGCTTGGCCGCCTCACCGCGGCGTTCCCGCAGACCGTCGCGCAGCACGAAGCCACCGACGATGCCGAGCACCACGACAAACACCGCCGAGACGTAGAGGTTGGTCCCCGCCGCGCCGAAGGCCTCCTTGATGTCCACCATGACATGCTTGCCGAACAGCACCCCGGCCTCGGCGAAGATGCCCATGACAACGCCGAGCTTGATGTCCACCTGCCCGTATTTGTGACGCTTGTGGGCGCCCACCAGGGCCTTGGGGAACTTGTGGGCCATGTTGCTCGCCACCGCCACGACGGCCGGCACCCCCATGCTCATCATGGCTGGCGTGAGGACGAAGGCCCCGCCGGAGCCGATGAAACCGCTCACCATGCCGCCAACGAACCCCACCAGGAAGAGGATCAGGGTGGAGGTCCAGGTCAGATCGATGAAATTGATGGTTTCCATGCTTGCCTCCCGCCCCCTTACTTCTTGGCCCGCAGGCCGAGCAGATCCCAGAAGTGGCCCGTGAAGGCCCCGTGGACCAGGGAGAAGACCATGGCGACGGCCAGCGGCACCAGGGCGTACAGCTTGTCCCCTTCGCGCGTGAGCCGGGCAAGCTCCGTCAGACGGTCGGAGTAAAGGAAGAGCAGGAGGTAGAGAACGGCACTCCCGGCACCGAGCACGAGGGTGAGGACGAGCGCGCGGGACGATCGTCCGGGGGAACTGGAAGCACTCATTGGTTGACGGCTCCTGAGAGGAAAGCGAGGAAGAGGCAGCGGATAATGCTCGGCGGCGAGCCGAGGACGGGGCAGACTAATTTCCACGCGTTTGCAAGGGAAGCGAATTTTGGTCCATGGGTCATGCAAAAATACTGTATAACGTTGTTTGATAATATTATTTCATTGAGGAAGACCCATGGACACCGAGCTGCTGCGCACCTTCCTCGAGGTCCAGCGAATGCGCTCCTTCACGCGGGCCGCGGAGAACCTGAGCCTCACGCCCTCCGCGGTCAGCGCCCGCATCCGGCAGCTGGAGGGGGCCGTGCGCCGCGGCCTCTTCAAGCGCAACAGCCAGCAGGTCCAGCTCACGCCCGCGGGCGAGCGGCTCATGCGTCACGCCCTGTGGATCATCGAGGCCTGGGACCGGGCCGAGAAGCACGTGGCCCTGGATGATCGGGCCCCCGTGACCGTTGCCGGGGTGGCGAGCTTCTGGGATATCTTCCTGCAGGACTGGCTGCATCGCGTCCGCTGTGAGATGCCCGAGGTGGTGCCCTGGGTGGAGGTCAGCGGGGCGGCGCGCATCGCCGAGAAGCTGGAGCACGGCGAGCTGCACCTGGGCTTCCTCTACAGTCCGCCGCAGATCGCCGATCTCATCGTGAGGGAAGCGGCGGCCCTGGAACTGGTCCTGGTCTCCTCTCGTCCGGCGGCCGACCCGGAGGAGGCACTCTCCAGCGACTACATCCTGGTGGACTGGGGCACCCTGTTCAGCGGCCAGCACAACCGGCACTTCCCCCACCGCCCCCTGGCGTCCGCCCGGAGCAACTCCGCCCGACTGGCCCTGAGCCTCATCCGACACTGCGGCGGCAGCGCCTACCTGCCCCGGGCCCTGGTGGAGACCGACCTCTCGAGCGGGGCCCTGCACCTGGTCCCGGGTTCGCCGGTCTTCACGATGCGGGCCTACGCGGTCCACGTGGCCCGAGGCGAGCAGCGGGACCTGGTCGAGCGGATGCTTGCACTCCTTTGAAAAAGCGCTGAGCTCATTGTGCATCGCGTGCGGGACAAAGGGTGAGGGGCGAGTGCGCACCGCCGCTCTGCGAATGGCATTCGCGATCGATACATCCAAAGAGATTGCATAGGAAAACTTCTATACGCGGTCGCGAAGAAAATCGATTGGTTATTGTGTGGTTAATCGCCCGATAATAAAAAGTTGTTGTGAGCCCCTGGGCGAGGCCCCTGTCCGTGGAGAAGTACACATGAAGGCGATACTGGGCAAGCTCTTTCCCTTCCTCCGTTGGTTTCCCGTGTCCGCCGACGGTCTGCGGGGCGACGTGGCGGCGGGCATCACCGTCGCCCTGGTCCTGGTGCCCCAGAGCATGGCCTACGCCCAGCTTGCGGGTCTGCCGGTGGTCTATGGACTCTACGCGTCGTTCATCCCCGTCATCGTCGCCTCGCTCTGGGGATCCCTGAGCCAGCTGCACACCGGGCCGGTCGCCATGCTGTCGCTCATGTCGGCGGCGGCGCTGATTCCCTTCGCCACGCCGGGCACCCCCGCCTTCATCGAGCTCTCCATCATGCTGGCCCTCATGGTGGGTGTGCTGCGCCTCGGACTCGGTCTCTTCCGTCTGGGGGTGGTCGTCAACTTCCTGTCCAGCCCCGTGATCGTCGGCTTCACCAACGCGGCCGCCCTGATCATCGGGTTGTCGCTCCTGAGCAAGGTCGTCGGCGTCCCGTTCCCTAGGACGGATTTCTATCTCGGCGATCTCTGGCGGGTGGTCCTGCAGCTTCCCCAGACCCATTGGCCAACCGTCCTGTTCGCGCTCGGCACCTGGTTGATCATCCGCTGGACCCCGCGGCTGTCCCCCCGCGTCCCGGGAGTCCTGCTGGCGGTCGTGGTCGCCACCGTCGTGAGCTGGGCCATCGGATACGAGGCCAAGGAGAAGGTCCCCCTCGACGAGGTCGAGGACACGAGCGTCCGCGCCATGATCGAGGAGTACCGTGGGGTCCGCGAGCGCATCACCGAGGACACGGATCGGCTGACGGCCCTCAACCAGGAGCTGAGGCAGACCGGCTCCGTGACCGGGGAGGGCGCCGTGGAGATCAGGGCTGCGGTCGAGGCGAAGATCCGCGTGCTGACCTATGAGATCCAGGAGCTCAAGGAACGCAGGGACTCCCTGCAGATCGATCTGAACGCGCGTCCGTTGACAGGCATGCGCGACGGACCCGATGGGTTCAAGCTCGTCCCCCGTGACTCGGGCAGCGCAGCGGCGGGCCAGGGCGAGGCGGACGGGCGCAGCTGGCGCTTCGGCGGCATTCAGGGGGATGTGGCCACCTTCTCCGCGGGCGGCGCGGTCGTGGGGGACATCCCGAAGGGCCTGCCGAAGCTCGCGGCTCCCCATCTGCAGTGGGACCTGGTCGTCGCCCTGCTGCCGGCTGCCCTGGTGATGGCGTTGATCGGCTTCATGGAGGCGACCTCCATCTCCAAGGCGATCGCCGCCACCACCCGCCAGCGGGTGGATACCAACCAGGAGCTGGTGGGGCAGGGGCTGGCCAACATCGCGGGGAGCTTCTTCGGCTCCTATACGGTCAGCGGCTCCTTCTCCAGGTCCGCGGTGGCCGCCCGGACCGGCGCGAAGACCGGGCTCTTCGCCATCATCAGCGTATTGGGGGTGGTGCTGGTCCTGCTCTTTCTCACCCCGTATCTCTACCACCTCCCCCAGGCGACCCTGGCGGTCATCGTCATGATCGCGGTATTCAGTCTGATCCGCGCAGCCCCCCTCATCCACGCCTGGAAGGTGGAGCCCCCGGCGGCACTGATCGGGGTCATCACCTTTCTCTCCACCCTTTACATGGCCCCATCCCTGGCAGACGGGATACTGATCGGGGTGGTCCTGACCGTGCTCTGGTACCTCATCCGCACCATGAAGCCTCGGGCGGATATCGTCGCCCGGAAGCCCGACGGCACGCTAGGGGGGATTCAGGCCCACGGACTCCAGCCCATCAGCCGGGACTTCGTGCCGGTGCGCTTCGACGGCTCGCTGACCTTCATCAACGTGGCCTACTTCGAGGACATCATCCTCGAGGCCCAAGCGGACTACCCGAGCGCCCGCGCCATCCTGGTGGTCGGAAGCGGGATCAACGAGATCGACGCCTCGGGCGAGGAAAAGGTTCGCGAGCTGGCCCAGCGGCTCGGCGAAATGGGTGTCAAGCTGATGTTCAGCGGACTCAAGCAGCAGGTGCTGAAGGTATTCGAGCGCGCGGGGCTGGTCACCTTGCTCGGGTCCGACAGCTTCTTCTCGGACAAGGAACGGGCCCTGCAGGCGCTGCAACGCGCCTACGGCACGACTCCCCCCGAGGCCGGGCCCCAGGGACCCACGGCGGAAGGGCACCGGGCCAGTGCGATCGATTCAAAGAAGGGCGCCCCTTCCTCCCCGGCCAGGTCCTGAGGCCCGACTCATCGCAACGGGGGGCCCGCAATCTACAGCTCCCCCCACATCCGCAGCAGGTTGGCGTAGCTGCGGTCCACGTAGCCCGTGGTGTCGGTGCCGGGCTGGTCCTTGAGGAGCCGTTCACGGGCCAGGTTCAGCTCATAGAGGAGCTCCCGGCGGGCCGCGTCGCGCACATAGCTCTGGATCCAGGTCAGCGCCACCAGACGCTCGCCGCGGGTCACCGGGCTCACCCGGTGCAGGCTGGATGAGGGGTAGACCACCGCATCACCCGCGGGCAGCTTGACCTCCCGCGGCCCGAAGGGGGTGCGGATGCTGAGCTCACCCCCCTCGTAGGTCTCGGGCGGATTCAGAAAGACGGTCATCGAGACGTCCGTCCGGAAGCGGGGACCCGTGCTCCCCATGATGGGATCGTCCACATGGTCCCCATAGGTCATCCCAGGCGTGTAGCGGGCGAAGATGGGGTCCGCGACCCGGTGGGGCAGCACGGCGAAGCGGAAGGTCTCGTTGTGCCCCAGGCTGGACATCAGGATCCGTACCAGGAGCTGCATGCGCTCGGGCTCGGGCCGCAGCTCCAGGTTGTGCTTGACCCGGCTGGCGGCGAAGCCGGCCGTGAGGCGACCGTCGACGAACTCGGCCCCCTCCAGTGTCTGGTGGATCTTGTCGATCTGGGCGGCGTTGAGGAGCCCTGGGATGGTAAGCAGCATGGGCTTGATCGGGTCCGCAAGTCATGGATGGTAGCTGAAGGCCGCCCCGGGGTCGGTGGGCGGAATCCGATCCGCTTACGGGTTAGAATCGGATCCCGAAAGCGAACCAACGAGGAACTGGCGAGGCCCCATGATTCTGAAGGCCATCATCGACGATCAAGTCTACGAGCTCAACATCCCCGACGCCCTGATGGAGGGGGCGAGGCCCTTCTTCGACCAGCTGGATCGGGACATGGACCAGGGCTGGCAGATGAGCCGCGAGTGGGTGCCCAACCCGGATCGGCTGCAGCGCTGCCAGATCGTCGCCAACAAGCTCCTGACTGCCCTGGAGACCGAGAACGACCGGCTCGGACGCCTGATGGCAGGCTACATCCTGGCCCGGCTGCCGGGGGTGGAGTCGGTGGAACTGGACGTCCGTGGGGAGATCCAGAACAACCACTTCAACCTGGCGGAGCATCGAGGCTTCGATGACGCGCCCCGACCCGCGGCCCCGGCGCCGGAGCGTGGTCTGTCAAAGCTGGAGGCCATGGAGCAGGCCGGAAACGACGTCACCAAGGTCTTCAAGGTGGGCAAGGCCTATCGGTTCTCGGTCTTCGACCACGACCGACAGGCGTGGGTCGACTCGCCCCTGATCGCCAGCGAGTCGGAGGCCGCACGCCTGCGTCAGGAGGCCTTCAAGGAGCGCTTCGACGCCTTGCAGCGACCCCTGGACTCCTGAGCGACGCACCGGCCACCCCCTGCCAATGGCGGACCTCTTCTCGGTCACGGCCCCCCTGGCCCTGCGACTCCCGGACGGCCGGGAGCAGGTGATCGCGGCGTGCTTCCCCCATCCGCTCGGGCTCCTCTACCTGGATTGCTTCTGGCATCTGTCCACCCCGGATCAGGCCGCCCACCTGATTCGGGGCACGCTCACCGGCGAGGGCCCCTGGCGGATCGGGGACGCGGTCATCCGGGTGCTGGGCTGCCACAACACCGATCCCGAGCTCGCCGTGCCCCATGCCCGCTGGCAGGAGTACCTGGAGACGCGGGGCGTCGAGGAATACCCGCCGCCGGAGCAGATCCGCGACATCGCCCGGCGCCTGGGCGCATCCGTCTGACGACGGACATCGCTTGGACCCCTCGCTCGCGATCGGCTGGGAGGCCTGGCTCACCCTGGCCCTGGTGGCCCTGTGCTTCGCCCTCTTCGCCTTCACCCGGGTGTCCCCGGACCTCGTGACCAGTGGGGCCCTGACCCTGCTCCTGGTATCGGGGGTCCTGAGCACCGAGGAGGCCCTCCGGGGCTTCGCCAACGAGGGCATGCTCACCGTCGGGGTGCTCTATGTCGTGGTCTCCGGCCTGACCGAGACGGGCGCCGTGGGCTGGATCGGACAGGGACTCCTGGGGCGGCCCAGGGGTGAGACCCGGGCGCGCCTGCGGCTCATGGCCCCGGCCGCGGGCCTCAGTGCCTTCCTGAACAACACGCCCGTGGTGGCGATCTTCATTCCCGCGGTCCAGGACTGGGCCAAGCGCAACGGGCTCGAGC
>JBAPYD010000266.1:0-10065 GCA_049284555.1 Chromatiaceae bacterium
GAGGAGGCCCTCACCTGCGCGCGGCTGGTGCAGGCGGCGGGGGTCACGGCCCTGCTGGTGGACATCTCTCCTCACCCTCACCCCCAGGCCCGGGAGCTGGCCCAGGCCATGGCTGGCATCTACCTCCCCCTGCCGCACGCGGACGCGGGCCGCCTCTCAGCAGCGGTCAAGGCAACCGCCGGGATCTGACCCCCGTGATCCGGACCCCGCTGACCTGACCCATGGGCGGACGCGCTCCGAGCTGGGAGCTGGAAGGCCGGGACTGGCCAAACCGCGCCTTCAGCCATTTCGTTTCCGCGGGGGGGGTTCGGTGGCACGTGCAGCGGATGGGCCGAGGGCCCGTGTTGCTTCTGGTCCATGGCACCGGTGCGGCCACCCACTCATGGCGTGACCTGGCACCCTTGCTGGCCGCGAGGTTCTCGGTGGTGGCGCCGGACCTCCCGGGCCACGGGTTCACCCAAGCCCCAGCCGGGTTGGGGCTGTCGCTGCCCGGCATGGCCGGGGCCCTGGCCGCACTCCTCGACAAGCTTCAAAGCCCGCCGGATCTCGTCCTGGGTCATTCCGCCGGGGCTGCGATCCTCGCGCGGATGTGTCTGGACGCCACGATCGGTCCCCGCGCCCTGATCAGCGTCAATGGGGCCATGCTCCCCCTGGTCGGGCTGGCCGGGCGTTGGTTCTCGCCCGCCGCCAAGCTCCTGGCCGTCAACCCCTTGGCCTCCCGACTCTTCGCGTGGCAGGCGCGCTCGCCACGGGCGATGCGGCGCCTCGTGGATAGTACCGGCTCGCGGCTGGACCCCAGGGGGGTGGATCTGTATCGGCGAATCATCTCCACCCCGGGCCACGTCGCCGCCACACTTCAGATGATGGCCAATTGGGACCTTGCGCCCATGGCACGGGAGCTAAATCGACTCCAAATCCCTCTGGTCCTTCTGGTGGCAAAGGGGGACCTGACTGTCCGTCCAGCAGAGGCGCAGCGGGTAAAAAGGATGCTTCCGGACGCCGACATCATTCCTCTCGCAGACCTGGGACACCTGGCTCATGAGGAACGACCGTCTCTGGTGGCGAACCTGGTCCTGTCGATTGCGGCGCGCCACGGGGTCATCGAAGCCCCGTGCCCAGGCGGAGCATGATCTCCTGCTGGCTCCCGGAGTGGGAACGAGACTGAACGGGGCGGGGACCGTCCTGATCCCCTGGCACGCTTCAGGCTCTGCTCGCCTCGCCAACGCTCGCCGCCCTGTTACGGCGCGACCGTGCGGAGGCGCGGGCCCGGAGTCGTCGAAGCAGCGACAGGTGATCGATGAACAGCGTGCCGGCGAGGTGATCCATCTCGTGCTGAAGGCAAACGGCGTCCATGCCCTCCAAATCGCGCACGAAGGTCTGGCCGCAGCGATCCCAGGCGCGAACCCGCAGCCGCGTCGCCCGCACCACCGTGTCGACGATGCCGGGCACCGAGAGACAGCTCTCCTCCACGAGGGCGGGCACCGCGCTGGTCAGGACTTGGGGATTGACATACACCTGGGGTGAGGACGCGCTTCCTGACAGGTCCATCACCAATACCTGGCGGTGAACGCCTGCCTGGGGCGCCGAGAGTCCAATGCCCGTTGTCGAGAACAAGGTCTCGAGCAGGTCATCGATCAGGCGCCCCAGGTCCGCGTCGAACGCCGTAACCGGTTTCGAGCAAAGGCGCAGGCGTGGGTCAGGATATTCCAGGATTGGGAGTAAGGCCATGGGGTGCCTGCTAGGGGCCTGACCCGCTGCGGGAATCGGCCGCTTGCGGCCCTGTCGGCACGGCATCCAGGACGAGCCCCCGATCGCCAGGGGACTCGTCGACCGGCCTCGGCGCTGCATGACGGATCAGTGGAATCGAAGCCACGAGCGTTACCAGCAGCAATGCGATCTCAAGCCCATAGACGGCAACATAGCCGCTCGCCGCCCCCGCGAAGCCAGAGGGCCCCTGGGTCGCCCCAAGCGCGGCGTTGACGACATCGCGAATGGTGCCGCTCAGGGCCATGCCGAGCCCGGCGCCAGTGGCCTGAACGGCACCCCAGGCGCCAAGGGCGAGCCCGGCCTGGTGCTTGGGGGCCCGGTTCATGGTCGCAGTGAGGGTCCCGTGACCGAAAAGGGCGCCGCCGAACCCAATCAGGAAGTTGCCGATCAGGAACAGACCGGGCACCCCGAGGGGGGCGGCAACGATCACCAGCGCGAAGGCCGGCAGTCCGACGAGCGCACCGGCTTGGGTCATGCGGTAGGGGTCAGCACCGCGGCTGAGGACACGCGACGCGAAGCCGAAGCCAAGCAGGCCCCCGAGCGCGAGCAAGGCCGTCAGCTTGGTCGTCTCACTGACGGTAAGGTGCAGGACCTGGCCGCCGAAGGGCTCCAGGAGGATGTCGGCCATTCCGAACGCCATGGTGCCGATGCCGACTATAACCAGACGGCGAATGACGTGCTCGCCTTCGCAGAAGCTGGCCCAGGACTCGGCAAAAGTGGGGTCGCGAGGGGGTGCAACGCCGCCGCGGATCGGACGTCGCGTCTCCTGTTTCCACATCGCCGTGACGTTGAGCAAAACGGTCACGACAGCGACGCCCTGGATTACCTGAACCAGTCGCCCGGGCGAGAATTTGACCAGGGCGGCGCCGAAGACCAAGGCGCTCACAATCATCCCGGCGAGCAGCATGACATACATCAGGCCGACGACCTTTGGATGCGACTCAACGGGGGTGAGGTCGGTCGCCAGCGCTAGCCCAGCAGTCTGGGCCGTATGCACACCGGCACCGACCAGGAGGAAGGCAAGGGCGGCAGAGGCCTGGCCGATCCACAGCGGAGCATGGGCGGCCTCCAGCTTGCCCCCAAGCACCAAGAGGGCAAAGGGCATGATCGCGAAGCCGCCGAACTGCAGCAGGGTGCCATTCCATATGAATGGCACACGGCGCCAGCCGAGCTCGCAGCGATGCGTATCCGAGCGGAAGCCGATCAAGGCGCGGAAGGGGGCGAACACCAAGGGCAGAGAGACCATGATGCCGACCAGCGCAGCAGGCACGCCGAGCTCGACGATCATTACCCGGTTGAGGGTACCGACCAGAAGCACGAGTGACATGCCCACCGAAACCTGGAAAAGCGAAAGCCGCAGCAAGCGGCTCAACGGAAGGTCAGGGGTGGCGACGTCGGCGAATGGAAGGAAGCGCGGGCCCAGTGAGACCCACGCGTTCATTAGCTTGTGCCCGATGCGATTCACGTCGGATTCGGACTCAAAGGAGAGGAGGGGCCGGGCTTGATGCTCCCCGACCCCTAGACGGCCCTCCGGGCGGCGAATGCCGGTTGATAGGTGTGCGGCAGCAACCGCTACGCCGCGCGTGGACTTTCAGGCGACGCGTGCCTAGCCGCCAGCCCAGTACGCGGCGAACCAGGGTGCATTGGCAAGAACCGCCCAATGCACGAGCAGCGCGATCACCGTGACGGCGCCCAGGAACAGCGGCAGGCCCACCGTTGGTTTGACGACACACCAAATTCGACCTTGGTTCATGGTTTCCTCCTCAGTCCAGCCAAGGGGTCAGGATTGCGGCCAGGATGTGCGCAATCAGCGCAATGGCGAAGAAGACCCGCGCGCCGTCGATGACGTGCTTGTGGAGCTCCTCCGATTCCCTGATGGTGAGTCCGGTCGGCCATACGCGATCCGGATCGTCCAAATCGGTTGCCATAAGCTTTCTCCCGAGACAAACAGAGGTCTGAAGATACCTCGGCGTCGTGCGAACCCCGCACGGGGGTTGCTCTTTGCCACGCCCTGAGCGCCGAAACCGGCCTCGGATGCGGGGCTGAGCTGACCACTGCGCTAGCCAGCGGTCAGGAGCGTTCGGACAGGACGAGGCGCAAACCGGTAACCACATCCGCCCTAAGGACAAGCTTATTAAGTATCCCGAGGGATGTCAATGGCACTTGACTTTCTAGTGTGTCTAGGTGTCCTGACACTTCCTGAAGGGCAGACCGGCCTGTCTTGCGACAGGGCCGAACCGGCGACGCTGCCACACCGAACTAAACCGAAGTTCGAGAGAGCATTTTCTGAAATATAGCGGGCAATCAGTCGGATAGGACAGGAATCGGCGTTTTTAACTGGGTACATGTACCCATGCAACGGTCGCTATTGCCTCAAGCTACGTTTATGATCGGGTGCCAGGAATCAGCAACTTGTGTGTACCCAGTCGCGCACGCGATAAAATCCCCTAATAGGCTGATTCCATTGAGATATCTTCAGATCCCGCCTGGAACTTCGGACTAAAGGAGTCTGAGGCCGCTAATGCTCGTAAGGGTCCGTGGGCGAGCCGCGAACGGCTCGCCCACGGACAACGGGACTCACTGATATCTGCTCAGCACACGAAGGCCCAGCAGGGACGACAGGGGCGCCGGATTCGACGACAGCAGGGGGAGACCGAGCGAGTATGCGGACTGGCTTGCCGACAACAGCGGCAAGCCGAAGCTTGACCTCCAAAGTTCTCCCGTCTCGCCCGAGAGCGTCTTGAGCCCCAGCAGGGACGACAAGGGGGCCGGATTGCGGCTCAGCGGATTGCGGCCGAACATCGCGAAGCGCGAACTTCCCAACTCCCCGAAAAGCCGAGACAGGAAGCTGCGGCCGCGGGAAATGACTGGCAGACCAAGGACCGCCGACAACGGTGCCGCCTGGCTCCGCAGGGGCCCTTCCGTGAGGAGACTCAGACCGAGCTTGGAGGACAGCGGTGCGGGGTTCTGCGACAGCAAGGGCAAACCGAAGCGAGACACCAAGGGGCCCGTGCGCTTGGAGATTGTCCTGAGGCCGAACATGGACGACAGCGGGGCAGGATTCTCGCTCAGTGCGCTGCGGCCGAACAAGGCGAAGTCGGAGCTCGCCAGTCCTCCAAAGAGCGACGCCAGCGCGCTCAGTCCGGACGCAGTGGTCGGTAGGCCCAGAACCGAGGAGAATGGCGCGGGCCGATTGCGCAGGATAGTTCGAAGCTGCAGGGCCGAGGACAATGGCGCGGCTTCATCCCAGGCTGGCGAGCGCCTTTCCGGCAACTGGATTCCGGTATCGACCGGCCCGAAACTGTCCAGGACCCTGGTCGCGAGCAGGCCATAGCCGAAAGGTGCGCTCACCACAACGAGAGAACGACCGCTCTCGATGCCCTCGGCGTACACCTTGGCATCGCTGCGCAACAACTGACCCACCATGATTGCCATCGCGGTTGCCTGCCGCGACCCCTCCCCCCTTGAGGCTGCCTCAGCGACAGGGGGCTCCCCCGGGACAGCCTCCCCCGGAGCGGGCTTCGCTGATTGACTCCCTCCATCAACTCCTGGCGTGACCAGGAAGATGCAGTCCTCGGGGAAACCTTCCTGTTTGAGATTACTGACGGCGTCGCGCGCCTGTTTTTCGGTCTCGTACATGCGTACGATCGGGTTTGTCACGATTGTTCTCCAGAAGAGTCACGGGGCATTTTGCTTTGTCGGCAGGGTGCAATTGCGCCTCGCCGTCGCATGCACCTGAAAGCATAGCCCCAAATGGTCTTCGCGACCGAAGCGGCGAGGAACCCAGGACAGACATCGTCCAGTGCATTACGCTATCCTTGGAAGATGCTGATCAAATGCCATCCCGGTATTCGAGGAGCTCGCGCTCCGAGAGGCGCGACTCTCGACGCGCTCCATCTTCAGTGGCTGATGGCCACCGAAACTGCCAGGCGATCCCTCGCGCGGAAGGGAAACGCAATGAACCAGCGTTTCCCCAATGATCGGAAATGGTTGCATTTGGACCTGAACGATCATCACCTGGAGAGGGTTGAGGGAATCAGCCACCTTTCCATCGTGTTCACGGGGGTATCCGTCTTTGCCTGACCACGTCACGGGACTTGCACTGGCACTGCGCGAGGGTACGCGTACGCTGCACGGGCTCGCGGAGCGCTCGGGGATTGTGCGCGAGATCGTGCTCGGCAGGGTCTATGAAGATGCGTATGTGCTCTACTTGCGCAACCTACTGCCGGTCTACCAGGAAATGGAGCACATACTAAAGTCCCAGCGCGGCCTGCCCCTGATCTCAACGGTTGCACGGCCCCCGATCTATCGCGCCGCCGCCATTGAAGCAGACCTTGAGGCGCTCCGCGGCTCAGCTTGGTCTTCATTACCGGTGCTCCGCTCCAGCGAACGCTACGCCGAGTGCATCGCGAGAAGCGTACGGAACGGTGCAGCCCGGCTGCTTGCCCATGCTTATGTCCGCTACATGGGAGATCTCAGCGGCGGCCCGGTGCTGGGACGGACGCTTTCACGCGCCCTCCGCCTTGGCCCCGAAGCCCTGCATTTCTACACCTTCCCGGAAATCCGGGATCAGACAGGCTTTAAGGTCGAGTATCGTCGAGCAATCTGCGCCTGTGGTGAGCAAATCGCCGACTGGAGCCCCGTGATCGACGAAGCGATGATCGCGTTCGAGCTCAACATCGCGTTGTCCGAATCGGTACTAGAAGCCGCCGACTCGGCAGTCAGTGGCCGCTAGGGGCGCCGCTCGGAATCCTTGCCGCATCGCGTTGCGTTCTCGGGTAGATCGCCGAAATCCAGCGCATCCACCCGTGAGTCGCCCTGAGACGCGACCCAAAGCCGGCTTGACGCCTCGGCCCCGGAGTGGCCCCGCACCGGCTATCACCGAGCGCCAGTGAGGAACGCACGGGCAAGGACGAAAGCCTGACGTTGCACCGATTCTCCACCAAACCTGCTATACTGTCAACTCGACTAGACATACCAGGAAGTCTTGTTCACTTGACAGTTACGCGACCGCTTACCTCGGCCCACCTGGACCGACCACCCGTCCTTCGCGTCGGGAAGCCTCATGCCGTCGTGATCGGCAGTGGGTTCGGTGGCCTTGCCGCGGCAGTGCGGCTCGGGGCCAGAGGATTTCGGGTCACGGTGCTCGAGCGATTGGACGCCCCGGGCGGCCGCGCCTATGTCCACCGTCAGGATGGCTTCACCTTCGACGCGGGCCCCACCATCGTCACCGCCCCCTTCCTGTTGGAGGAGCTTTGGAGCCTGTGTGGCCGACGCTTCGCCGACGAGGTCGAGCTGCGTCTGATGGACCCCTTCTACCGGATCCGCTTCGACGATGGGGAGCACTTCGACTACAGCGGCGATCCCGAGGCCATCCGCGCGGAGATCCGGCGTCGCGCCCCCGGGGACCTGAAGGGCTACGAGCGCTTCATGGCGAAAAGCGAGGCGATCTTCCGGGTGGGGTTCGAGCAGCTCGGTCATGTCCCCTTCGACAGCCTGTGGGACATGGCGCGTATCGCTCCCGCCATGGTTCGACTCAAGAGCCACCGCAGCGTCTACGCCATGGTCTCCTCCCACATCCGGGACCCACGGCTGCGCACCATCCTGTCCTTCCATCCCCTGCTGATCGGGGGCAACCCCTTCTCCGTCACCTCCATCTACACCTTGATCTCCTTCCTGGAGCGACGCTGGGGTGTGCACTCCGCCATGGGGGGGACCGGCCGCCTGGTCCAGGGGCTGGTCAGCCTCATCGAGGGCCAGGGCAACCAGATCCGCTACCAGGCGGAGGTCGAGGAGATCCTGGTCCGGGACCGACAGGTCCGGGGGGTGCGCCTTTCGGGCGGCGAGGAGTTGGCGGCGGACCTGGTGGTCTCCAACGCGGACGCCGCCTGGACCTACCGTCATCTGCTCGCGGGGACGCGGCGCCGGCGTTGGACAGACCGGCGGATCGACCGGGCCCGCTACTCCAACGGCCTGTTCCTGTGGTATTTCGGGACCCGCTGCACCTATCCGGACGTCTTGCACCACACGATCCTGATGGGACCCCGGTATCGGGAGCTCCTCGCCGACATCTTCCATCGCAAGGTTCTCGCGAAGGACTTCAGCCTCTATCTTCATCGCCCGACCGCCACGGACCCCTCGCTGGCGCCCCCGGGCTGCGATACCTTCTACGCCCTGGCCCCCGTGCCCCACCTGGACAGCGGGACGGACTGGCGTACCCAGGCCGAGCCCTATCGGGCCGCCATCGCGGAATATCTGGAGTCGAGCCTGCTACCCGGGCTCGACGCTGGCCTGGCAACCTCCAGGGTCACCACGCCACTGGATTTCCAGGGCCGCTTGCTGGCCTACAAAGGGGCCGGATTCAGCCTGGAGCCGGTGCTCTGGCAGAGCGCCTGGTTCCGCCCCCACAACCGCAGCGAGGAGGTCCGCCACCTCTACCTCGTCGGGTCCGGTACCCATCCCGGCGCGGGGCTCCCCGGCGTCCTGTCCTCCGCACGCGTACTCGACTCGGTGGTCCCCGATGCCTCGACCTTCATTTGAGCTGAAATTCGGAGACGAGACTGACCTGGCAGCCGGCCGCGCCCTGCTGCGGGGTGGCTCCCGCTCGTTCTACGCCGCTTCCTTCCTGCTCCCGCGCCGGGTGCGGGAGCCGGCCACGGCCCTCTACGCCTTCTGCCGCCTGGCGGACGATGCGGTGGACCTGGCAGACCGTCCGGAGGAGGCCCTGGCCGACCTGGGTCAGCGACTCGACGGCATCTATGGGGGGGTCCCCCATGACATCCCGGCGGACCGCGCCCTCGCCGACGTGGTGCGGGCATTTGCCATCCCGCGCGCCCTGCTCGACGCGTTGATCGAGGGCTTTGCCTGGGATGCGGAGGGTCGCCGGTACGAGGACCTCTCGTCCCTGTACGGTTACTGCGCCCGGGTCGCGGGAACCGTAGGGGCCATGATGGCGCTGCTCATGGGTGTCCGCGAGCCGGGACTGATCGCCCGGGCGTGCGATCTCGGCGTTGCGATGCAGCTCTCCAACATCGCCAGGGATCTCGGCGAGGACGCGGGTCGCGGTCGGCTCTACCTGCCTCGGAACTGGATGCGGGAAGCGGGGCTGGACCCGGACGCCTGGCTGGCGAACCCCCGCTGGACCCCTGGCGTGGGGCGGATCCTGGAGCGCCTGCTGGTGGCGGCGGACGGCCTCTATCGGCATGGGGACCTGGGGATTGGCCGCCTGCCGGTGACCTGCCGTCCCGGCATCGCCGCCGCCCGCCGGCTCTACGCCGAGATCGGCCAGGAGGTGAGACGACGCGGTCTCGACTCGGTCTCCCAGCGGGCCGTGGTTCCGCCGGCACGAAAGCTCGCCGTCCTCGCCCCCAGTCTGGGTGCAGTCCTGGGCGCCCCCGCGAAGCGGCCCATACCCCCCCTTGCCGAGACCCGCTTCCTGGTGGAAGCGATCGCTTGGGAGCCGTTGCCCCAACGCCCCATCGCCCCCGCTATCGAAGACCGGCTGGTGTGGGTTCTCGAGCTCTTCGAGCGGCTCGAACGTCGGGACCGCGAGCGCCGGACCATCCCTTACGTACCCCGCACCGAGGTGTCGGCGGCACTCGGCGGGCTTGCAAGGCCGGCGGTTTTCGTGGACTGAGCAGGCACCAGGATGGATTCGAGCCTCCTCGTCCTCACCGAGCTCCTGCTGATCGTCGGTCTCGTGTTCCTGTTCGGCGTAGCCCAGCTGCGCTCCTTGCGTCGGGACAAGAAGGCCGGCCGGCCGAAGGACCGCGACGCCCCCGGGGAGGATGGCCCTCGCTGATGGGCGGCGACCACAAGCACCGGAGACAGGGTGAAGCCAAGGGAAACCCTGCTTACTTGCTATTTCCGTCCGGGCGAGGGATCGCCCGGCATGTTCGGTGGCGATAACCCACTGACACGGGAGCGTTCCGAGACACGTGAGTCCCGGAACACTCCTTGCCCGAAGGCTCAAGGCCCTTGAAACTTGCGGGACATCCTTGGCCCGCGCGGGAAGCAAAATAGCTCAGCGCCGCCTCAACGCCCTTCGCCGAATCCACGCCCCTGAGACCCGGATCGCATGCTCGCCCCCCTCGATCTGATCGATCAGCTTCAGGCCAGGCTCGATGAGTCCCTGGCCTCGCTTACCCCGGAGACCGGCGCGGGCCTGGCCTCTCTCGTGCTCGCGCTCCCGGGCCCGCCGGTCCTGCCCCCCGAGCTCCCGGGACCCCGTTTCAGCCTGCTGCACGGTCGGCGGGGGGAGCTGCGGGCGGGCTTCGGGATCGCCGCCCAGTACCGCGC
>JBAPYD010000267.1:0-1568 GCA_049284555.1 Chromatiaceae bacterium
ACTCATCCTCGGCCTGGGCTTTCTGGCGTTCCAGCTCTGCCAGGGAAGCCTCCAATTCTGCACGGCGTAGGTAGAGGTCGCCGCCAGCGGCCTGGAAGCGATCCTCCAGATCGCGCAGCACCTTGGCCGCGCGGGATGCTTCGTTGACCTTTGCCCCCTCGGCAAGGGCGAGGCGCTCCAATTCGCGGTCGATATGGGCGATCTCGCCCTCGGCCTGGGCGATCTGTAGGCGGACCGGATCCTGTTCCCTATGGTCCTGCTCCTTGCGCACCCCGCGCTCGAAGACGCGTAGGTCCGCGGTCAGGCGCTCCAGGAGGTCCACTCCCAGCAGGCTGTTGATGCCAGTACCGATGATCTCTGCCGCGTGACCGCCATCGGCCAGGTCCTTGATCTGCTCGCCATCGAAGAAAAAGAGGTGGGCAATTCCTACGGGCAGGAAGGACGCGATGGTCTCGTCCCAGTGCTCGGTGAGGATGTCGTCCGGGAGACCGTCGCGCAGGACCCGCAGCCCCTCCTCGACGCCTTTCACCCCGAGGCGCCAGTGGCGTTGAAGCTCGAAGCTGTGCGACTCTCCATCGAGGTAGCGGCGGAAGCGCAGGGTGATGGAGGCGCCCTCGCCGGGATCCGCGCCGCGGTGTATGGAGTCACGCAGGTAGTCGCGGTACGCGCCGCGCCCCCGGTTCGACAGTCGGGCCTTCGGGCCATAGAAGACGAGCTGGATGGCGTCCAAGAGTGTGGTCTTGCCGCCCCCGTTCATGCCCTCGAAGAGGACAATCGGGCGCCCTGGGGATGGTGTGAGCTCCGCCTCTTGGCGGCCGCGAAAGGCGCCGAAGTTTTCAATAGCAATGTGGTCTAGGATCACGAGGCGGCCTCGATGGTTGGATCCAAGCCATCGGCAGTGTCGGCGATGAACAACCCCGTCGGGTCCTCACGACGGCGCTGCGTCTGCGCCTCCAGGTTGGACCGCCGGTCCGCGATGTGACGCGCGCGGTCGATGGCGTCCTCGCGGTCATCGTAAAAGCTCCTCTTAATCGTCTGCGCAATGCGCTGGTTCAGGCCGGCCCGGCGGGCGCTGTTGCGTTGTTGGCGGGTGATGCTAAGAAGGTCCCGGGTCAGCTCGTAGTGGAGCCGGTCGGCGCCGCAGAGCTCGCGCAACTCGTCCATCTCGCGCTTACCGAGCATTAGGTTGTCGTCCAGGGGAGGACCTGGGTAGTCTTCCCCCGTGGCCTCACGATAGATACGCGGGAGCTCGTCCTCGATTTCATGCTTGTCGATGACCCAGATCCGACGGATCTCCTGCAGCTCATCCAACCGAATAAGCTAGATGGTCCGCACCTCAGGTGGTCCATGTTTGCGGATATGCGCCTGGGCGGCAAGAACTTGCGAGAGCCACATTGCCCGCGCCTCCTGGGTGTAGGGCCCGGGGACTGGCTCCCTATTTGACATAATCTGCACCGCACCGGTCATTCGCCTAAAGTCTCGCAAATGATGATCGGATGCTTTGTCCGCCTTTTCCCCCTGATTCCTCGCGTCTAAGGCGTTGCGTAAGTCTAACAAGGGCATCAACC
>JBAPYD010000268.1:0-4477 GCA_049284555.1 Chromatiaceae bacterium
CAGAAAGGCCGTGCCCGCCCCGAAAGAGCTTGCCGTGAGGTCGTTGAACTTCCGAGGCCCGACGGTGCCCGGTTGGAGGTTGACATGATTGTTGAGGTTCAACAGGTGCCACGGGAAGCCCGGCGAATTGGTCAGCACACCGACCTGGTTGTCATAGACCTGGACCTGACCCCCATCGATGATCTCGATGACGATGCTGCCGCCGTCCCGGTCGGTAACCCGCCAGTGCGCGGTCGGGGACGGCTGGCCGTTCTCGTCGATGAAGATCGGGGCGACCTTGATGCCGTCCAGCGCGGCCTTGACCTCGCCCACCGTGCCGAACTGGCTCAGCATCCACCGGACCAGATCCATGTCCGCCACGTTGTCCGCCGTGCTCTCCGGATCATATGGCGCGAGCGACCCGTAGCCCGGAAAGTAGAACAGACCCGCGTTCAGCCCCGCCTCATTCATCCCCTCGCCGATGAAGCGGTCCTCGCTCACGGAGATGCCGACGAAGCCGTAGCGGCCCTTCCAGGTCAGCCCGTTCCTCTCCAGCGGCAGCTTCGAGGTGAACTCGTGACCGCGCGGCGAGACGATCAGCTTGCTGTTCAGGTCGAAGCTGGCCCACTCGATGGTGCGCCCATGAACGTGCTCGCCTCCCGTCGTGACAAGGGAGATCCCGGTGCACGCCTCGGCTTGTACCCAGGCCGCGATGGAAAGGACGGTGGTGATGATGAGTGCCCGGCGCATGGAATACCTCCGGCTTGCGGTGCGTTGAAACGGGTCGATGCAGCGGCGCGGCGAATGGTGAGGGACAACCGCTGGCGCGCAAGCGCCGGGCCCCTCGGGCCGGACTGTCAGCCCAGCTCCTGCACGCCGCCCCCGGAAACGGTCAGGATCTGTCCGCTCACCCAGCTCGCCGCGGGCGAGCACAGGAAGAGCGCCGCGTTTGCGATGTCCCGGGGCTCCCCGAGACGCTTGAGGGGGGTGTGCTCCAGCATGGCCGCCTCGACCTCCGGCGTGAGCACGCTGACCAACGCGGCGGTGCGTATGGCACCGGGCGCAATGGCGTTCACCCGGATGTTCGACGGACCGAGATCGAAGGCGATATTGCGCGTGAGATGACTCTCCGCGGCCTTGGAGGCCCCATAGGAGGCCATGCGCGCGTTGCGATTCTCCGCGGCCATCGAGGAGATGTTGAGGATCGCGCCGCCGCCCGCGGCCTTCATGTGAGGCACGGCGAGCTGGCACAGACGGAAGACCGAGAAGAGGTTCAGCTCGAAGGCCAGACGCATGTCCGACATGGGCATGTCGAAGGGCTTCGGGCCACCGCCGCCGGCGTTGTTGACGAGGATGCTGAGCCTGCCGAATGCGGCCACGGCCCCCTCGACGGCCGCCATCAGGTCTTCCTCCTTGGTCACGTCGCAGGGAAGGCCGATGGCGCGGCCGCCGGACCCGGCGATGGCTGCCGCCACGGCCACCGCCTGGTCCCCATCGCGGTCGGTCACCGCCACCGCGGCCCCCGCCCCCGCGAAGGTCTCGGCGATGGCGCGACCGATGCCGGCACCTGCGCCCGTGACCAGGGCAACCGCGCCGTCTAGGCGAAACAGGGCTTGATCGAACATGGAATGACCGGTTGGCTGAACAGTGAGGAGGCGGGCTCCGGGGTCATCCGGCACCCCGAGACATGGAGGTCCGCATTCCGATTGCGTACCCGGGGATTGTAACGGACATCCTGTCGTCGGCCCAAAGCCGCGGCGGTCGCGGAGCGTCCCCCGCAGCGGCTTGCCGTTGGGGCATGGGCCGGGGGCGAGGGCCGCTCCGCAGGGCGTGCGCCAACCCAACGCGGGAGGTCACCCTCCGACCTTCAGCATCCGAGATACCTCCGTTGCGGTCAGCCAAGGCGTTTGGCGCCACGCCGGAGCGCAACGAGCGAGCGCCCTTACAAGCGACTGAGCAGCTCCGCCTTCTTTTCGGTGAACTCCTCATCGCTGAGGATGCCCTTGGCACGCAGGTCCGCAAGGCGCTCGATGGCGGCGAAGAGGTCTGCCTCGCGCGCGGACGGAGCGCCCGTGGCCGGCGCGCTGATGGGGCGGGGCGCGGTGGGCGGGTGGCCGCCGATGGAGATGATTGGCAGGCTCGCCAGATTCACGGTGCCGTACTGGCTGGTGAACAGGATCGACCCGCCCATACCCTGCTGCTGGGAGAAGCCGCCAATCTGATGATCAAGAGTGTCGTAGACCCAGACCTGTCCGTTGGTTTCAACGGCGAGCCAGCGGACGTTGGCGAAGTAGGCGTAGCGGACGTTGTTCTGACTGCCGGTTGCGCTGGGGGACCCAAGCTCCCGCGGCCACCAATGGTTCGCGGGGTCCGGCACGAACAGGCTCGACTCGCCCAGTGGCGCCCCGGCGCCCTGGCTCTGCTGTCCCCCGCCGCTCTGGCTCTGCGACTGGAAGCTGCCGCTGCGCAACAGACCTGGCTGGTTGGCGAGGATCCCGGAAATCTCCGTGCACAGGGCGTCGACGCGTCCCTTGAGGACCTGGTTGAACATGTCGCCCAGCATCAACATTCCGCCCTGCATCCACTGACCGGAACCGGCAAACTCGGGGTGATTGAACTGCGCCATGGAGCCGTTGCCGTTGAGCACGGCAAACAGCATGTGGGTCACGGCATCTGGGCTAAAGCTGTGACGTTGCGAGAGATCGTTGACGATCCGTTGGCCTTCAGAAGTGAGTTGTTGCATGGTGATACCGCCCTTGAAAGACTTTCGCGACCCGGCGCTGACCGACCTCGCGCTCACTAACTCGGGTGTGCTGAGCTATCCTCGGCGACCTAACCTTGGCGATAAGTCGGCCGCCCCAAGGACCGCGCAAGTCACGTGTCGACCCGTTCGGTCTCGCGAATCGGGAACTGCGCTACAGGCACCAGGAGCATTGAGATTACGGTAGCCCGAAACCGGTCAGCGGACAACGAAACGCCGCCGATGACGTGGCTCGGGTGTCGGGGCACCCGTCGGCCCACCGATCGTGGTTGGAGCTCATCGCCCCTCTGGCGGGTGGCACGGTTCGGAGCGCCGCAGCGCGCGGCGCGGGTGCGGGCAACACAGACGTTCGGGGGACAGCGGCAGTGGCGGCTCGACGCCGACTCGGTCCAGGTACAAGCTCAGTGCCCGCCGCCCAGCCGCTTGAGCATCGGTCGCAGCACCGCATATCACTTTTTGGAATGGCCAAGAGCACCTTCTGAGCTATGAGCACCAAACCACGCGTCGAGATCACCTACTGCGCGCAGTGCCGCTTCATCCTCCGAGCGAGCTGGCTGGCCCAGGAACTCCTGATGACGTTCGACGTCGACCTAGGGCAGCTGGCGCTGGTCCCCGCCAGCGGCGGCGTCTTCGAGGTACGGGTCGATGGCCATTTGATTTGGTCCAAGAAAGCGCAGGGGCGTTTCCCGGATGCAAAAGAGCTGAAACAATTGGTACGGGATCGGGTGGCACCGGAGAAGAATCTTGGACATTCAGAGCCCTGAAGGCTGCCTTGGCGATCGCGACCAAGCTCCTGCCTGGCGTTGCTGGCCTCGTAATCGAGTGAGGCGGCGAGCGACACCATCCCTGCGAGGTGCTGCAGGCCCGCGCACCCATCGCAGATCCAATAACAGATTCCACGAGGATTCAGCATGTCGAACATCACCGAGACTCTGGCGAAAGAGGTCGTTGACGCGTTCCGGACCGGGCTTGATGAGGCAGTGAGAGCTGAAATCGGTCCCAACCGCTTCCAGAACCTGGAAGATCTGGTCTCCGAAGCCCTCGCTGTCGCGCTGAAGCACGCCGCGGATCAAGTCGAGATGTTGAGCCGTTCCCTCCGGGGCGAGAGCGCCGAGGGAGCAGACGGGATGGAGCTATAGTCTCTCCCGGGCGCGCCCGCCGACTCCAGCCTCAAGGTGCTGGAAGAAAAGGCCTCCCCGCAGACATCCCTCCCATTTCAGATCGGGGCCCCTTTCTCACATACGAGCCGGCCACGGCCTGCTCGTCCGTTGGAGTAGTGACCGACTCGCGCCCGACGTGGTGAGCTAGCCACTAAGGGCTCACGGCCGATCAGAGTCGCAAAGGGGCTCCACTGCCGGAGGCAGGGCTCCGCCCAAAGCGGTCGGCCCTCCGCGGCTCTCGTTGGCTCAGCACCAGGCTCCGTGGTCGGAGACTTGTTCATGCGCTTTGCGGGCTCCGGGGCCGCTCAAGCCAGCGATCAACTCACAGTGGAAACTGCCGCTGGCCGTTCCGCTCAGCAGCGACCGAAACACGCGCATACCGGTCTCCGACCGGCGCCAGAATCGGGAGAACAGAGCCGCAAAAAGCGGACAGTCGAACTGAGGCTTCGATCGGGGCTACCATCTACCCCGGCGATGACCGAGTCGTCTGGGTGGCGAGGGGCCGGAACCGGCCACAAGGCGTCCCCCGTCGGCAAGCCGCCATTAGGCGACCAGCAAGTCACAACCACACTCCGCG
>JBAPYD010000269.1:0-1872 GCA_049284555.1 Chromatiaceae bacterium
ATCTCAAGCCATGGTGTCTTGGCTTGGGTCTCTGCTGGCGTCGCCGTGGACTTGCGCGCGTTCGGGTCGCCGGCCAGGTCGATGTCGATTCGCGTCTCGCCGGCGCCTGCTGCAAGCCGCTGTGCGAGACTCCCGAGCCGTTTCTCCACCACGGCGAGGTAGTCACTCAGGTTGTCGGCGCGCGTAAAGAACTGCGCGTCCCGGGCTTGCTGGTCGGCGAGTCGCCGAAGATAGCGATCGAGGCTAGCCAGACCCTTTCGATAAGCCGATTCCGTCGATGGCAATATCCAGGAGTTGGAGTCAAAGCTAAATTGTGGTTCGCCGATCTGAAGATCTTCGTCCTCGACGGACTGCGTCTGTGAGCGACTAAAGTCGTTGCGCATGGAGCGCACCAAATCGCGCAACTCGGTCAGGACGCCGAACTCCCAGTTCGGGATGTTATCCAGATAGATCCCTGGGGGCATCACGTCGTTGCTAAGGTAGCCACCCGGCTTATCGAGCAAGGTCTCCGCGATGCGTATTGCAGTCGCCGTGGTAATGTATCCAGGGACCATCGCGCTCTGGTCGCCACCTGCCATTACCAACGCGTTTTCTTGAACATCGAAGGTGTCAGGGGAGCGGGACCAGAAGATTCCGAGCACGATGACGATGACGATGTAGGTGACCGCAAACAGGCCAAGGCTCCACCACAGTCCCTTTTCCTTCCATGTACGCGGATTGTAAAGCGTGGCAACCTGGGCAACCTTCGCGGTCAACTGTGGTCTGGACTTCTTGCTTGTCTGTACCTTGTCTTGCTGGTCCATAGGGGACTCCTGAATAGGCGAACGGGACTCGGATTCGACGCCGACCCCCGCTTTGATGGGAAACCACTGTGTCAGTACGACATTGTACGCTTCAGGTTGTCGGAACGCTGTATTGCATCCATGCTGCATTGCACACATGATCGCGCCGTTTTCTGACTTGGACTGGCGTTTGTCGGGGAGCCGACGACACCCGGAAGCCACGAGACAGACCGCCTGCCCTCTCGCGCGCAATCCCGAACAGGATGTGCTTTGATGGGGGCGCGGGCCGCCGCCGGAGGCGGCCCCGACACGCGCGGATGCGAGATTATGGGGGAAGAAGCGATGCGATGGCGTTTGCGGAGACTGTTGCAGGCGACGGCGCTATCGTTCGTGCCGGTCCTACAGCCAGCGGCGCTCGCTCAGCAGCGACCCTCTCTCCTCGAGATCCCGGTGCAACTCGACCTGGCCCCGGCCTTTGATGCCGCCAAACAGCTTGTGCCGTGGGAAACGGGCGGTCCACAGTGGGCAGAGTGGCATGGATTCCAGGTACGCCATCAGGCCTGGCGCGGACCGCTGTTGATGGAGCTGCGTGGCGATGTCCTCCTGGTTCAGGCACATGTGCGCTACCGCGCCCAGGGGCGCAAAGACCTCATCGGAAACCTCTCCGTCAGTACAGGTTGCGGCATCGACGAACCGCCCCGTCAGGCCTTGATCGGGGTCGCGATTCGCTTGTCCCTGGGGCCGGACTGGCGTCTGCGTCCGGCGTTCCATCTGCTGCCGACGCGTTTCATCGATCGTTGCCAGATCACGGCGCTGGACATCGACATCTCGCCGCTCGTCGAGCGCGCCTTTCAAAAGCGCCTGCGCCAGGCACTGACGGACGCCCTTCTAGAGCTGACCCCGACGCTAGATGCGCTGCGCGCCGGGGCCGCGCAGGGCTGGAACGCGCTGCAAGTGCCTCGCGAACTGGCGCCGAATCTATGGTTTTCAGCCCGGCCTGCAGCGCTCGGCCTCGCGCCGATGTTGGGACAAGGCAAGCGGCTCTCGACAACGATCGGCATCGTACTCTGGCCGTGGCTCGGCAGCGAAC
>JBAPYD010000270.1:0-6805 GCA_049284555.1 Chromatiaceae bacterium
CCCGCGCGCGTGGTCCACAGCGTTTACGTCGCGTAGCGCATGTCTAGACCGAGGAGCCGGATGCCCGAATTGGGCACGTCCGGATCTGTGGGAGCCGCGGGTGAGCAATCACCCGCGGCCACCCGGCGGCGCGTCTACCTGCCCGCGGAGGGACTCGGCTGGGTGGCAGGTATTGGCCGAATTGCTGCGGTGGCGCGCTCGGGGTGCTTGGGGTAACTCAGCGGGCACCAGCCAAGGCGACAGCGGTATCGGGAGTCCGGCAGTTTCAGCGCGGATTGCTCACAAGGAATTCGCTGGCACGAGGTTGGTGACAACGGCCTCCCGCAACGCGGCTGGGGTCGAGTCCGAATCCCAAAGCTGAGGTTGCTGCGGCCACAGGGCCGCGATCTGAGCCCGCTGTTCTCGAAGCTTGGCGATGGCGGCCTCGGACCACGTGGCGGCCACGTCGAGGTGGTTCGCTCTGAGGGCCCCGTGGCCGCTCCGACGGTGGCGTCAAGGCGCGTGGAGATCCACAGGGTCTGCCGCGTTGAGGCAGTTGGAGCGACTCCACGCCGCGACGCGCTCCCGCCGTAGGCGTGCGCCTCCTGCTCCCAGACCGTCATCTCGGTGCTCTTGGGAACTCCGCGAGCCAACCTTCCACTGGCGATCCGTCGATCCGACCGAATTCGTCCACGTCGCGGCGAGGATGTTGGTGTCGAGCAGGTAGCGCGGCTCCGCCATGTTCGACGTAAAGGTTAGAGCTGGATGTCGTCCAGAGGCAGCAAGCCTTCGTCCGCGTCCGGGATGGGCTCGTCCAGTGGCTCCCATCCGGCGAGAAGCGTGGCGAGGTCCGGCCGGCGTTTCACCGGCTCGACGATCAGACGCTCCCCGTCCTTGCGGACAATCGCCTCGTCCGCGTCCAGCTCGAGCTCCCGCGGGATGCGCAAGGCTTGATTGCGGCCGTTGCGAAAGAGACGGACTTGGCGTTCGCGCTGCATAGGAGCGCGATCCGATCTGAAGGGAAAAGGCATACGCGCAAGCCCATGCCAACCGATCGGATCGCGCGAGGTCGGGTCACATGGCCGCGATCCGGACCCGCTGCTCCTGGAGCTTGGCGATGGCGGCCGCCGACTCGGCGAGCTTGGCGCGCTCCTTCCCGACCACCGCGGCAGGGGCCTTGTCCACGAAGGCCGGGTTGGCGAGCTTTCCCTCGGTGCGCTTGACGTCGCCGCTCAGGCGCTCGATCTCCTTGTCCAGGCGCTTGAGCTCGGCCTCCTTGTCGATGAGGCCGGCCATGGGGATCAGGACCTTCATCTCGCCCACCAGGGCGATGGCGGACTCGGGCGCCTGGGTGGTGTCGTCGAGCACGGTGATGGACTCGGTGCGGGCCAGGACATCGAGATAGGGCCTGGCCTTGGCGATCCACTCCAGGTCCCGCTCGGAGGCGTTGGCGATCAGTACCGGCAGGGGCTTGCCGGGGGGGATGTTCATCTCGCCCTTGATGCGCCGCACGCCGAGGATGAACTGCTGTACCCACTCGATCTCGGCCACCGCATCCGCGTCGGCGGCGGTGGTACGGGGGGTGGGGTAGGGCGCCAGCATGATGGTCTCGCCCGAGACGCCGGCCAGCGGCGCCACCTTCTGCCAGATCTCCTCGGTGATGAAGGGCATGAAGGGGTGGGCGAGCCGCAGCAGGGTCTCCAGGGTGGTGACCAGGGTGCGGCGGGTGCCGCGCTTGGCGGCCTCGCCGACCGCCTCGCCGGTGAGCACCGGCTTGGAGAGCTCCAGGTACCAGTCGCAGAACTGATTCCAGGTGAGCTCGTAGATCGCCTGGGCCGCCAGGTCGAAGCGGTAGCCCTCCAGGGCCTCGGTAACCGTGCGGATGGTGGCGTCGAGCCGCGACTGGATCCAACGATCCGCGACGCTGAGCTCGATGGGCGCGGCGCCGGACCCCATCGCGCCGAGGGCGGCGCTCCTACCGGCCTCACCTTGGCCCTCCAGCCCACAATCCCTCCCTTCCGTGTTCATCAGCACGTAGCGGGAGGCGTTCCAGAGCTTGTTGCAGAAGTTGCGGTAACCCTCGATGCGCCCGAGGTCGAACTTGACGTCCCGCCCGGTGGTGGCGAGCGCGGCGAAGGTGAAGCGCAGGGCGTCGGTGCCGAAGCCCGGGATGCCGTTGGGAAAGTCGACGCGGGTCTGCTTGGCGATCTTCTCGGCCAGACGGGGCTGCATCATGCCCTTGGTGCGCTTGGCCACCAGGGACTCCAGGTCGATCCCGTCGATCAGATCGATGGGGTCGAGCACGTTGCCCTTGGACTTGGACATCTTGTCCCCGTGGGCGTCGCGCACCAGGCCGTGGATGTAGACGTCCCGAAAGGGCACGTCCCCCATGAATTTGAGCCCCATCATGATCATCCGGGCGACCCAGAAGAAGATGATGTCGAAGCCGGTGACGAGGACCGCGGTCGGATAGAAGGCCCGCAGCCGATCGGTGTCCTCCGGCCAGCCCAAGGTGCTGAAGGGCCAGAGCGCGGAGCTGAACCAGGTGTCCAGGACGTCCGGATCCTGCCTTAGTGGCACGTCCTCGCCGAGCGCATGGGCGACGCGCACCTCCTGCTCGCTTCGGCCCACGTAGATGTTGCCATTGGCGTCGTACCAGGCGGGGATGCGGTGCCCCCACCAGATCTGGCGGCTGATGCACCAGTCCTGGATGTTGCGCATCCACTCGAAATAGGTGTTCTTCCAGTTGTCCGGCACGAAGCGGATGCGCCCGTCCTCTACCGCGGCGATGGCTGGCTCCGCCAGGGGGGCGGTGCGCACGTACCACTGGTCCGTGAGCCAGGGCTCGATGACGGCCCCGGAGCGGTCCCCGCGCGGGACCACGAGCTTGTGGTCCTTGATGCCGGCCTGGAGCCCCTGGGCCTCCAGGTCCGCGACGATGCGCTTGCGTGCCTCGTAGCGGTCGAGCCCCACATAGGCGGCGGGGATCAGCTCACCCTCCTCGGGGAGATTGGCGCGGATGGCCGCATCCGCGGTGAGCACGTTGATGAGGCCGCCATGGGGCTGCCCGCCGATCGCCAGCTCGTCCCGGTGACGCAGCCAGACCTCGTGGTCGTTGAAGTCGTGGGCCGGGGTGATCTTGACGCAGCCGGTCCCGAAGGCGGGGTCCGCGTGCTCGTCGGCGATGATGGGGATGCGCCGGCCGGTCAGCGGCAGCTCCACCAGCTCGCCGATCAGGTGCTTGTAGCGCTCGTCCTCCGGGTTCACCGCGACCGCGCAGTCCCCGAGCAGGGTTTCGGGGCGGGTGGTCGAGACCACCAGGGCGCCAGTCCCGTTGGTGAGGGGATAGCGCATGTCCCACATGTGGCCGGACTCCTCCTCGGAGAGCACCTCCAGGTCCGAGACCGCCGTGTGCAGCACCGGGTCCCAGTTGACCAGACGTTTTCCCCGGTAGATCAGGCCCTCTTGATAGAGCCGGACGAAGACCTCGCGGACCGCCGCCGAGAGTCCCTCGTCCATGGTGAAGCGCTCGTGAGCCCAGTCCAGGGAGGACCCCAGGCGCCGGAGCTGGCGGGTGATGTTGCCGCCGGACTCGGCCTTCCACTCCCAGACGCGCGCGACGAAGGCATCCCGGCCCAAGTCGTGGCGGGTCTTGCCCTCCGCCTCCAGCTGACGCTCCACCACCATCTGGGTGGCGATGCCCGCGTGGTCGGTCCCGGGCTGCCAGAGGGTTCTGTCCCCTTTCATCCGGTGATAGCGGATCAGGGCGTCCATCACGGTGTTGTTGAACCCATGCCCCATGTGCAGGCTGCCCGTCACGTTGGGCGGGGGGATCATGATGCAGTAGCTGCCGTCCCCATCGGTTTCGGTGGTGGCGGGGTCAGCCGGGCGGGGGGCGAAGTAGCCTTGCTCTTCCCAGCGCTGGTACCAGTTCTGCTCGAGGGTCTGGGGATCGTAATTCTTGTCCAGCATGGTCTTGCGTCGAGAAGGAGGGGCGGAAAGGCGAAAAGTATACCCTGCCGCTCCGCTTGCTTGCCGTTCGTTCCGGCGCGGTCCCGCCGGACTTTTCTATGCTTAGGGCATTCAGAGGGCCCCCGGCGGGGTCTTGAAGCGGATCAGCCCCATGTCCGAGCAGCAGGTCGTCCGGCGGTTCATCGACTACCGCACGGCGGTCTTGATGGTGATTGCCAACATGATCGGGACCGGGGTCTTCACCACCCTCGGTCTCCAGGCCGAGGCGGTCCCGGATGGGGCGGCCCTCCTGTTGCTCTGGGCCCTGGGGGGGCTGGTCGCCCTGTGCGGGGCCCTGTCCTATGCGGAGCTCGCGGCGGCCCTGCCACGTTCGGGGGGCGAGTACCATTTCCTGTCCCGCATCTATCACCCGGCCCTGGGTCAGCTGGCGGGCTGGGTGTCTGTCACCGTGGGTTTCTCGGCCCCCATCGCCCTGGCCGCCATGGGTCTCGGCTATTACGTGTCGGCCGTGGTCCGGTGGGATCCGACGCTGGTCGCCCTGGCGACCGTCCTGGGCCTCACCGCCCTGCACGCCTTCGACCTGGGCCTCGGGCGGGGCTTTCAGATCTGGGCGACCCTGGTCAAGGTCGCCCTCATCGGGCTCTTCTGCGTGCTCGGACTCGTCGCGGAGCCGGCGACCGGGCGCCTGCCCCTGGCGCCGACGGGCCGCACCCTGGACCTGGTGCTGAGCGCGCCCTTCGCCCTGGCCCTGATCTATGTGTCCTACGCCTACTCGGGCTGGAACGCGGCGGCCTACGTGGTGGATGAGGTCCGAGAGCCCCAGCGGACCGTGCCCCGCGCCCTGATCCACGGCACCCTGCTGGTGACCGGGCTCTATCTCCTGCTCAACCTGACCTTCCTGCGCGCGACGGCGCAATCCGCCCTTGCCGGGACCGTCGAGGTGGGTGCCTTGTCGGCGCAGCACATCCTGGGGCCCCAGGGGGCCGCCCTGCTCAGCCTCGCCTTGAGCCTGCTGCTTGCCTCCACCATCAGCGCCATGGTGCTCGCGGGACCCCGGGTGCTGCAGGCCATGGGCGAGGACATCCCGTCGCTCCGTCCCCTGGCGGCCCGGAACCGACGGGGGGCCCCGACCCGGGCCGTGCTCGTGCAGCAGGGGTTGGCGGTGGCGCTCATCCTCACGGATTCCTTCGAGGCGGTGCTGACCTTCGCGGGGTTCACCCTGTCCCTGTTCGCCCTCCTGACCGTGACAGGGGTCCTCAAGCTCCGCCGCAGCGCACCGCGTCTCGACCGGCCCTTCCGGGTGCCCCTCTACCCCCTGCCGCCGCTGATCTTCATCGCCATCAGCGGGGTAAGTCTGGTGATGGTCGCCTGGGAGCGGCCGGGTGCGGTGGCTGCGGCATTGTCCCTGTTGGTCGCCCTGGGTGTCCTTTTGTGGCGGCTGTGCAGGATCCGGAGCACTGCCTGATGGTCTCCTTTCCGGACCGGTCGTCCCATCGGGGCTGCCGGCCTGCCGCGCCCGGGACTGAAAGGGAAGGGGTCCTCCCCGGGCTTCAGTCCCCGGGTGTATCCAGTTCATACTGCCTGTGTTCCTAGCGTCAGGATCCCTTTGTGTTGCCACGCAAGCTTCCCCCCAAGGCCCTGGCCCAGCTCGCCGCCGTCACGGATGGGGCCTTGCGCGTGGGCCCCGTCATGGGCGTCCCCTCGCTGCTGCGGGAGCTCGGCCAGGACCCAACGGAGGTCTTTCGTGAGGCAGGGGTCGATCTGCGGCTCCTGGACGACCCGGAGAACTTCATCGGCTTCCGGGCCCTGGGCCGGCTCCTGGCGCTCTGCGCGCTTCGTTCCGGCTGTGACCATTTTGGGCTGCTGGCGGGGGATCGGAGGGGGCTGGAGGCGCTCGGACTCGTGGGGATGCTGGTTCAGCACTCCCCGACGGTGGGGAGTGCCCTCGACAATCTGATCCTGCGCCTGCACCTGCATGACCGGGGGGCGGTCCCCTTCCTCAGGATCGAGGGGGATCGGGCGATCTTGGGCTATGCGGTCTACCAGCCTGGCATCGAGGGCACGCGACAGATCCACGACGCGGCCATCGCGATCGAGCTCAACATCATGAAGGCCCTGTGCGGTCCTGGTTGGACACCGACCGAGGTCGTCTTCAGTCACGCCCGGCCAGGGGATCTGGGGCCTTACCGGCGCATCTTCCGCGCTCCCCTGCGCTTCGACTCCGAATGCGCGGCCCTGGTGTTCCCGGCCGCCTGCCTGGAACAGCCCCTGCCGGGTGCGGATCCACAGCTGCGGGCGCTGCTGCAGGCGCGCGTCGCGCAACTCGAATCGATGGGGGCGGGGGACCTGGTCGACCAGGTGCGGCGCGTCCTGCGCAACCTGATGCTGGGGGGCCAGGGTTCCCTCGAGGAGGTTGCCCGTGTCTTCGCCATTCACCGACGGACCCTGAACCGGCGCATGCGCGCGCGCGGGCTGACCTTCAGGGAGCTGGTGGAGGAGGTGCGGTACGACATCGCCCGCCAGCTGCTCGCCGAGACAGACCTGGCCGTGGTAGAGGTCGCAGAGGTGCTCGACTACTCGGATGCCGCCGCCTTCACCCGTGCCTTCCGGCGCTGGTCGGGGACCACCCCGGCGGCCTGGCGGGCCAATCGGCGTGCCTGATGACAACGCCTTCGCACTTTCGCGGCACCCCCGGGACCGTCGCGACACCGTTCCGATGACGCGGTCCTACCGATAAGGAGACGCTGATCAAACGCCCGAGAGGCGTGAATCAGCGTCTCCTCGGCCCCGCGCCTGATCGCGTTCGATCAGCTCTTGGCAAGCAGCCTGGCGTGCTCATGGAGGAACTCCAGGA
>JBAPYD010000271.1:0-2217 GCA_049284555.1 Chromatiaceae bacterium
CTGCTGGCGCGGCTGCGCCCGGGCGCCGGCATCGGTCTCGATGGCGTCTTCGCCATGCAGGACTATTACGCCAAGGGCGGATTCGTCTTCTCCCATCGCAACATCCGCTTTCGGGCCGAGACACCGGACCAGCCCATGACCCCCGCGCTCGGCAGCGAGACGGTTGTCCCCGTGGCCGAGGTTCCGTTCGACGAGCTCATCGGGTACGACCGAACCTGCTTTCCCGCGCCTCGCACCACGTTCCTCCCAGGGTGGGTCTCCCAACACGATGCCCTCGCCCTCGCCTGCCGGCGCGACGGCCGGCTGCGCGGCTACGGGGTGGTCCGCCGCTGTCTGGAGGGCTGCAAGATCGGCCCCCTGTTCGCCGATGATCCGCAGGCCGCCGAGGCCCTTTACGGGCACCTGGCAGGATTCGCCGCGGGCGGACCGCTGTTCCTCGATGCCCCGGAGAACAACCCCGCCGCGATCGAGCTGGTGCGCCGGCACCGGATGGTCGAGGTCTTCGGCTGCGCCCGGATGTATCTGGGCCCGCCCCCGGATATCGCCCACCAGCGCATCTTCGGCGTCACCACCTTCGAGCTCGGCTGATGACCGAGCGCGACCTCGTCGGCTACGGCGCCCACCCGCCCCACCCACGGGGGCCCAACGATGCCCGCGTCGCGGTGCAGTTCGTGCTCAACATCGAGGAGGGTGCCGAGTCCAGCGTCCTCAACGGCGATGGCCGGTCCGAGTCCTGGCTGCACGAGCTCCCCGGCCGTCCGCCACGTACGGGAGAGCGCGACCTGAGCGTGGAGGGGATGTACGATTACTGATCGCGCGCCGGTGTCTGGCGCATCCTGGGGCTCTTCAGCGAGCGCGAGCTGCCCCTGACCGCCTTCGCCGTCGGCCAGGCACTGGAGCGCAATCCCGAGATCGCCCGCGCCCTGCGGGATGCCGGCCATGAGGTCGCCGGACACGGCTACCGCTGGCTCGACTATCGCGAGATCCCAGAGGACGAGGAACGACGGCACATCCGCCGCACCGTCGAGATTATCGAGCGGCTTTGCGGCAGGCGCCCGGTGGGCTGGTACACCGGAAGGGTCAGTCACAACACCCGCCGGCTGCTGCGCGAGGAAGGCGGATTTCTCTACGACTCGGACGCCTACAACGACGACCTGCCCTATTGGCTCCCCGGGCCGTCCCCCCATCTGGTGATCCCCTACACCCTGGTCAATACCGACGCCCGCTACCTGCTGCCGAACGGTCTCGCCAGCGGGGACGACTTCCTCCGGCTCCTCAAGGACGCCTTCGACCTGCTGTGGCAGGAGGGCAATCGCTTCCCGAAGATGATGAGCGTGGGGCTCCACGGCCGCATCAGCGGCCACCCCGCCCGCGCGATGGCCCTGGCGCGCTTTCTCGACTACGTGCAGGGCCGCGACGGGGTCTGGATCTGTCGCCGGGAGGAGATCGCCCGGCACTGGATGGCGGAGCACCCGGTCTAGTCGTCGGGCGCCGGTCGAATGTCATCCATGCATTCGATCGACTGAGGCCTGGCACACGAGAGGTGTCCCCGCCGCAATATTCAGAACGCGAGAGACCCTTCGATCGCCTCGATTCCCTTCCCGGCGCAAACTGGCTCTTCCCTCGAAACCTTGCCGAACGCCACGGGAATCGTCTCTAAACGGACAACATCGACCCGCTCCGGCAGGTGTTACGCGGGATCCGAACGGATCATCCGCTCAAGATCGACGCGATGGTCGTTTTACCGGAGCACCTGCACTGCCTCTGGACCCTGCCCGACGGAGACTGCGATTCCAAGACGCGATGGGCCCCGATCAAGGCGGGATTCTCGCGTGGGATCCCCGTCGGCGAGAGACGGTCCGCAAGCCGTATCAAACGGGGCCAACGCGGCATTTGGCAACGGCGCTTCTGGGAACACCTGATTCGGGACGAGCTGGATTACGCGCGCCACGTCGATCACATCCACTGGAATCCGGTCAAGCACGGCTGGGTGAAGCGGGTCGGAGATTGGCCGCATTCGAGCTTCCATGCCTACGTGCGGCGCGGATTGTATCCGAGCGATTGGGCGTGCGGTCCCGAAGAAACTATCCATGGCGGGGAGTGACACGACCGATGCGGTTGGCAGGCTCACCGCATCCTACGCAATTCGGCCAAAAGCCGGCGTCGCCGCGAAAAGCATTCAAGCGGGGCTGCACGAAACGGGGTCCTGCAATCACG
>JBAPYD010000272.1:0-1944 GCA_049284555.1 Chromatiaceae bacterium
CCTCGGAAGCCTGCCGGGACTGTTGGATTGGAAGCGCCTGGTCGACGCGACCCTGGGGGAGATCCAGCGAGGTGCGATGGAGAAGGCGGTCCTCTGCCGGCGGGTTGGGCTGCGGGGACACCGGCGCTTCGACCTCCACCGGCTCCAGGGGGTCCTGACCTGGCTCTTCCCCGCCTGCCAGGTGATTCGGATCAGCCAGGGTCGCACCAGCTTCGTCGCCGCCACGCCCGAGCGCCTGCTGCAGGTGAGAGACCGCCAGGTGGAGGTCGATGCCATCGCCGGGACCGCCGGCCGCTCCGCCAGCTCGACCGAGGACGCGGCCCTGACCGACCGCCTCATTCGATCGGAGAAGGACCGCCGGGAGCACGCGGTGGTGGTCGAGGCCCTGCGACGGGCCCTGACGGGATGCTGCGCCGACCTCCGGGTGCCAGCCGGCCCCCGCGTCCTGCAGCTCCACAACACCCAGCACCTGTGGACACCGCTGCGCGCCCGCCTGCCCGCGAGCCGGGACCTGTTCGACCTGGCGGAGCGCCTCCATCCAACGCCCGCCACGAACGGGGAGCCCAGAACGGCCGCACGGGAGTGGCTGAGGTGCGCCGAGCCCATGGAGCGCGGCTGGTACACGGGGGCCGCCGGGGTGCTGGAGCCCGATCTCAGCGGGGAGCTCTGGGTGCTGCTGCGGTGTGCCGAGGTGGAGGGGAGCGAGGCCAGACTCTACGCGGGCGCGGGCATCGTCGCCGGGTCCGATCCCTTGAACGAGTGGCGCGAGACCGGACACAAGCTCTCGGCCATGGCAACCGCACTGCGCTTCGCCTGAGGCGGGCCCCCGGGTCAGGCGTCGGTCCCACTGTCCTGACCCTCGCCGTCGGCTCCTCTACCGCGGCAGCATCCGATCGACGAGCAGGGCGAACCAGGGAGTGAAAACTCCGGGGTGCCGGGCCAAGGCACGGCGCACACCGGGGACCGACATCCAACGCCAGGCCCCCACCTCCTCCGGGTCCGGCCTGGGCTTCCCCACGAAGCAGCCACGAAAAACGTGCAGGTACTCGTGCTCAACGAGTCCGGAGGCCGGGTCCTCCGCCCGATAGACCAGTCGGAGCTCCTCGGTCAGGGGCGATTGAAAGCCGAGCTCCTCGCCCATGCGACGCAGGGCCGCCCGGTACGTCGCCTCCCCCGGCCGAGGGTGTCCGCAGCAGCTGTTCGACCAACGCCCGGCGAAGTGATACTTGCCCTTGGCGCGCTGCTGCAGGAGCAGCTCTCCGCGCGTGTTGAAGATCAGGATGGAAAAGGCCCGATGGAGTTGTCCCTCGCGATGGACCTGGAGCTTGTCCCCCTGCCCGACCGGCCGGTCCTGGGGGTCCACCAGGACCACACGCTCGAGGCGCTCCAGGAGCCGGCCGGGGTTGGCGCCGGGCGCGCCTCCCTGCGGGACGACGGCGGCCTTCAAGCTCCCCTCCCCTCACTGCTCATCGCCAATCCAGCCGGGCGCAGCGTTCCTGCTGGGCACGGCGCTCCCGAACCGCCCGCTCGATGCCCCTGGCGTCCAGACCACATTGGGCAAGGATCTCGCCCCGGCTGCCATGCTCGAGGAAACGGTCCGGCAGCCCAAGAGAGAGGAGATTCACCCGCAAACCGCGCCGATTCACCACCTCCCCGACCGCGGAGCCGGCCCCGCCACAGAGGCTGTTGTCCTCCACCGAGACCAGGAGCTCGTGCTGAGCCGCGAGGCGCGCGATCAGGCCCTCGTCCAGGGGCTTCACCCAACGTAGATCCGCCACCGTTGCGTCCAGCGCCTGCGCCGCGTCCAGGACGGGTCCCAGCAGGGCCCCGAAGGAGAGGAACGCGACCCCCCGCCCCCGCCGTAACACCCGGCCGCGACCAACAACCCAGGGCTCCGCCGGTGCGCCGGCCGTGGAAGCCTCCGGGCTGGAGACGGGCCGCGGC
>JBAPYD010000273.1:0-2000 GCA_049284555.1 Chromatiaceae bacterium
AAGCTCGATCAGTCCAACATCACCGAACGGGTGCTCTTTCCCGGTCTCGAAGGGCTGACCGCCTGGTTGAAGCGCCATTACAGCCCAAGGTCGGGAGCCGACGGTGGGGGACGCGCTGCCAATTCCCTTACCGCCGTGCGTCACGGAGAAGAGATTCCGTAGGGCGATACAGGCGACCGCTGCCCCAAAAAATGAAGGCGCCGGGCGGAGCGCCCGGCGCCAGGGGCTCAGCGAGCGCCCCGCGGACGATCAGTCGTCATTGCGGTGCTTTCCCTTCCCCTTCCCGTGCCCCTTGCCGTGGCCGTCCTCGATCTGGAATCCAGTGATCTTGATCAGGTCGTCGGTGCGACCATCGACGGGGTTGGACTCGAAGTCCCGAAGCGCGTCGAACTGCTGCCCGTGCTGGACATGGTAGTAGGCGGTCCTGCCGGTGCCGTCGAAGATGAAGCCGCTGGGCTCGGCGTCCGGGTCGCGGATCGAGAGCATGCGCACGCAGCCGTCGGAGTCGTAGTTGCGGTCCGCGCCGTCGGGGAGGCAGGCCCAGATGTCACCGAACTCATTATCCTCGATGACGTAGACGTTGCTGGTGACGGGCTGGATGTCCAGGTTGTCGTGGCTGCTCAGCTCCTCGTCACCCTCGACGAACCGCGTGATCTGGGCCTCTGCCAGGCTTCCATCCTCGTTGGCCAGCAGGTTGTAGCCAAAGTTGGCGTCGAATACCGCACCGCTGGCTCCTACCGCGTCTTCCAGCACGCAGAGGGTCTCACCGTAGCCGCCGCCGCAGGTATTGTTCCAGCACCAACGGATACCCTCGCCGCCCGCGTAGATGCCGTAGCTGCGATCGACGTGGAGGTCCTCGGGACGACAGTAGCCGGCGGCACCACGCTCGTTGGCGTCCGCGCGGGCGGTCGCCGCGTTGACCTCGACCCAAAGCCCACGGCCCGCCTCGCAACCCTGGCCGAAGTCGTCGGTGCCGGAACAGACCGTTGCAAGGGCATAGTTCGTCCCGGCGACGAAGGGGGAGTCCTCGAGCTTCTTGATCGTGTTCTCGCACAGCTGCCCCGGACGTACCGGCGCACCCTCGCAGGCGTAGAAGGTCTCCGGCACGAAGCGGAACACGGCGCCGCCATCCGCGTCGAGGCTGGGACGGAGCTCATCGCCGCCGATGACCACGCCGTTGTCCAGGACCTCGAGGCCCTCCCAGGACTGGGCGGCGAGCGCGGCGCGCTTGACGATAGTCTTGCTCTTCTTCTCGCTGCCGATCCCGTCGCGAATGTCGGCCTCTCCTCCCTGGCCGCCGCGATCGGCGATCCAGTGGCCGGTGGTGCGCAGCGGGTGCAGGATCTCATAGGCACCACCGTCGGCGCCGGACTCCTCGGTTGCCAGGATCGTGCCCCACTGGGTCGTGCGGATACCGTCGCAGCGAGCCATGCCGTAGAGGATGGTCTCGACCTTCCCGGTCCTGACGTTGACGCGCTGCACGGCGGGGTTCTGACCCTCGTAGGTCCCGAAGTCCGTGGTGACCACTCCGGAGCGGCCAAGCTCGTTGCAGACGATGAGGTGGGTGTAGTGGAGGTCGTTGGGCCAGAAGGTGATCATGTCGCCGTTACCGCCCACGGCGCGGGTGACGAACTGCGCCTTGAGCCCTTCGGCGAGAAACTGGCGGTCCTCGGCATCGGCGACGTTGCGATCGATCACGTCGGCATCCGTGGCGCTTTTCTCCAATGGGTCCCCGAAACCGAAGAGCTTCTCGGATTCCTCCTTGAGCATCTCCTCGTAGGCTGCGCCCGGATCCAGGGTGGCCTCTTCGTCGCCCGCTAGACAGGGTGCGGCGAGGGCCGTGGTCAGGGCCACGGCGACGGCTGTGCGTTTGAACAGGTTGGGCTGCATCGAATGCTCCTTACGATCAAGCGGTTCTGATGTTGAGGGTGCAAGTGGGAAAGGGCTGGCTTATTTTCGCTTGCCGCGCGGGTCAAGGATGGTCAGCCAGTTTCGGGTGT
>JBAPYD010000274.1:0-4125 GCA_049284555.1 Chromatiaceae bacterium
ACGTCGAGGCGAGCGCCCTGATCACCGAGGACGGCCTCATGGTCGCGAGCGCCCTCCCGCAGGATCTCGACGAGACCCGGGTCGCGGGCATGAGCGCAACCTTGCTCAGCCTGGGAACCCGCGCCGCCGCGGAGCTGCGCCGCGGGGAGGTGCAGGAAGTCATCGTGCGCGGGGAGGAAGGCGTCGCCGTCATGATCACCGCAGGGCGTGGGGTGTTGCTGCTCGTGGTGGCCAATGAGCACGCCAAGCTGGGACTGATCTTTTTCGACATGCGCGAAGCGATCAACACGATCAACCGGATCCTCTGAGCCGCAGCGACGTTTCCCGGACCAATCGGAGTAGACGGCGACCGACCTTGCCCAGACCGGCGGAGATTGAACATGCCCCACGCAGTGCTTTTCGAGGATGGGACACACAAGAACATCCTGCTCGAGGACTTCGGACTCGGCGGCCTCGCGGTCCAGGCCAATCAGCACCTGATCGCCCATGGGAAAGGGGGCATGATTCTGGATCCGGGGGGACACAAGATCTACAGCAAGGTCTTGTCGGCGACCATGTCACTGCTCGGCGGCACCAACCTGCGCTATGTTTTTCTCTCTCACCAGGATCCGGACATCGTTGCCGCCGTCAACGGCTGGCTGCTCACCACCGATGCGGACGCCTACGTCTCGCGGATCTGGGTTCGGTTCGTGCCGCACTTCGGGCTAGACCACCTCGTCGAGCACCGTCTAAAACCTATCCCGGACGAGGGTATGATCCTCGACCTAGAGGGCGCGGAGCTGCTCATCCTCCCGGCCCATTTTCTCCACGGTGCCGGAAACTTCCAGGTCTACGACCCCATTGCCAAGATCCTCTACAGCGGCGATCTCGGCGCATCGCTCGGCATCGACTATCGCTTCGTCGAGGACTTCGACTCCCACCTGCAGCACATGGAGGACTTTCATCGCCGCTACATGGCGGGGAACAAGGCGCTGCGAGCATGGGCCCATATGGTGCGCGGGCTGGACATCGAGACCATCGCGCCCCAGCACGGGGCCATTTTCAGGGGCCGGGACCTGGTCTCACGCTTCATCGACTGGTGCGAGGAGCTCCAGTGCGGGGTCGATCTCATCACGGACCTGTTCAAAGTGCCCACCCGTTAGCAACGTGCCTCCAACCTGTCTAACCATGGCACCCGACCCCCGGATGGACCCCGCTCGAGAGGACGGCAGCCGGCAGCCCGCTGATCCGATCAGGATTCGCGCTCTGCTGACGACGGCGGGGCTCGCCCGACGTAATCCAAGTGGTCCACCTGACTCCAGGGGAGGAACGGTGAAAGCCGAGGCACATCAACGTCTACGCCGAGCGGCCGCGCCGAGCGTGTTCGGCCGGGGGGATCGATGAACGGGCACGCCGGGCTCAATCCGTATCGTGTTCTCGGGGAAGACGCGCCGCTTTGGCTACCCTGGGGACTGGCCCTGGCCGGAGCACTGGGCGCCGTTGCCTCGGCGATACTGACGATTAAAGCTCTGCCCGGCGGGCTCGCGGATCTCTCGACGCTCCAGCCCCCCTGGGTCCAGACGTGGTCCCCGCCAGCGGCGACAGGCGGCGATCCTGACACCGCTTCTGCCCAGATGGCCGCGACCTCACCCCAACCCGTCGCCATAATAACGGCGGACGCCGAATCCACGAGAGGAGCGGACGCCCCCCTTGCGAAGGCAGGCGAAAGCGACCCGGATCAAGGGCCGACGGTCGCACCCCTCGGTAAACAGGGGCCCGACGAGGCGACCGAGACCCTATCGCATGTCGCCGACCCAGACTTGGTACCCGACGCCACTGGGGAGCTTTCGCGCCCGGACGACTCGCCACTTGAGCTGGCTCAAGGCTCCGAGCAAGAAACCCCGGCCCAGCAAGCCGACCGCGTTGCCGAAGGCGATGACTCGGGGGCGGAAGCGTCCTCCCTGGCAGGGGTCGACTCGATGACTCCGTCGCAGCCGTCGCCTGACTTGGACACGGAGGAGCAAGACCGGACGGTGCAGCCCGCGGGGTCACAGGATGGCATCCAAGCGCAAGATCAAGCGAGCGCATGCCCCCCGTTGTTCGTCGTCCACTTCGATCACGATGGCGTGCGCCCGATCGTGGACGACTTCGCCAGGCGGGTGGTGGAGTTGGCCGACTGGCTGGCGGCGCGTCCGGAGGTCAGGCTCGTCGTCGCAGGACACACGGATGCGGCGGGGAATCCAGCCCATAACCTGAGTTTGAGCCGCCAACGAGCCCGGGTGATGGCGGAGCTGCTCGCCTATGCCGGTGCGCCCACCAAGCAGCTGGTCGTGCGCGGCTATGGCGAGTCTAGGCCCTTGAGCCAGGCCGATGATACTAGCCACAACCGGCGGGTGTCCTTCAGCCTGATCGGGTACGAAGGCTGCCCGACGGTCCAAACCGAATGAATAGGTCCCATGATGATGCTTTTTGCAACAACCACGGGTCTGGTCGCTACCGTGATCGTGCTCACGGCTGGCTATATGCTGGGCGCCAGACGTGGCGCCGAAGTACGAGAGCGGCTGTGGCGCGAGAGTCTGGACATCGTCGATAGCTATCGCCGCGAGCGGGCCGACCTGCTGGAGCAGCGCAGCACCCTTCAACCGGTGGAGCCGGGCCCGGAGATCGGCAAGCTCCTCGAGCTCGTCCTGCGGCAAGGGGAGGCGCTTCAGAGGCTGCTTGAGCCATTGACGAGCCGAATCAGCGCAGAGAGTGATCTGCGCGCGGCCATTGAGCACGTCCTCACGCCCCTGGCCCGCCGTGAGCGGCTCATCGTGGCCCTTGCCGACGTGGAGACCGGCACCGGCCATCAGGGCGACCTGTCCCGCCTGCTGGACAGGATCGCCGAAAAAGGCCAGTTCCGGGCCGTGGTGCTGAGTGACGATGCGGGTCTTCCGTTGGCGGCCAGCAGCAACGCCTGGGACGTGGAGCGGCTGAGCGCCATTGGCTCCCTGCTCCTCATGTCCGCGGATCGTATCGGACGGGAGGGCGCACCCGCGCCTTTGTCCCTGATGGTCCACGACGAAGAGAACAATGTGACACTCTGCCGGCTCTTCCGCGTGCGCGGCAGGCGGTTGGTGCTGATCGCCGTTGCCACCGGCGTCGAGCTGACGACGACGGCTCTGGACCCAGCGTTGACCATGGTCGACAACATCCTCTCCAAATAGGGCGCGGGGCACAGCCGACTGGCCTCTGCGGTACCCGCCCTTTGTGAACGGGGCCGTAAGCCGCGCACCGGATCGAGTCATGGCATCAGCGCTCGCCGCTGCCTTGTGAGCGGCCGAGTCAGCGCTGGCACCGAGGGCAGTAGAAGCTGGAGCGCTGGCCGATGCGCCGCTGGCGCAGGGGCGCCCCACAGCTCGGGCACGGCTCGCCCGCGCGGCCGTAGACCTGGAGAGACTGGGCGAAGTAGCCCGGGTTGCCGTCCTCCTGGACGAAGTCCCGCAGGCTGGTCCCGCCCTGAACGATGGCGGCACTCAGGACCGCGCGGATCGCCTCCGCCAGGCGCCGGTAGCGATCCAGCCCGATGCGGTGGCAGGGGCGGACCGGATGGATGCCCGCAGCGAACAGGGACTCGTTGGCATAGATGTTCCCGACCCCCACCACCACACCCCCATCCATGAGGAACGGCTTGACCGCCACGCGGCGGCGGCGGCTCTCCCGGAAGAGATGATCCCCGTCGAAAGACTCCCCGAGGGGCTCGGGGCCCAGCTCCCTGAGCAAGGGATGGCGGCCCATGGCCAGGGCCGGGGGGTCGGGCGTCCAGACCAGCAGGCCGAAGCGCCGTGGGTCCCTCAGGCGCAGGCAGCGGTCACCCGAGAGCACCAGGTCCACGTGGTCATGGCGGTCAGGGGCGGTGTCCGGGGGGAGCACCCGCAGGCTGCCGGACATGCCCAGATGCAGGATCAGGGTGCCCCCCTCCACCTCGATCAGGAGGTATTTGGCCCGGCGGCTCACCCCCAGGATCACTCGGCCGGTCACACGCGACGGCAGATCCTCGGGGATGGGCAGACGCAGCCGGGGCTCTCGCACCGCCAGGGCCTCGATACGGCGACCCTGGAGGTAGGGCCGGATGCCGCGCAGGGTGGTCTCGACCTCCGGGAGCTC
>JBAPYD010000275.1:0-2728 GCA_049284555.1 Chromatiaceae bacterium
TGCGGGAACTGGCCGCCGTGATGGAGCGGGCGGCGATCCTGGGGGAGGGGCGCCGTCTGGCGGTGGCCGGGGCCCTGGGCGGGGGGGCCTCGCTCCAGGATCTGGCCCGGGCCGGGGCCGTTGCCGATCCCAGCCCGGCCCGGGATACCCTCGACGCCGCCATTCGGGCCCAGATCGAGTCCGCCCTGACGCGCTGCCTGGGACGCATCGAGGGGCCCTTCGGCGCCGCCCAGGTGCTTGGGATCAATCCCCACACCCTGCGGGCGCGCATGCGCAAGCTCGGCATCGACTGGGCGAGCTTCCGGGATAGCCGTCCGCCGGAGAATCCGAGGCGCTAGATCCCCGTGGGCGTGGCGGTCATGGGGGCGGCGCATCCGCGGTCGGCTCCGGCAGGGCCGTCAAGGCGGTCAGGGCGCCCGGCGGTTGTTCCCCACGTGCTGATAGACGCTGAAGGCGATGGCAAGCGCCGAGAGGGGGAACACGAACCCCACCATGGCAAGCTCGAAGCTGCGCATGGTGTCGGCCTCCGTCGCGCCCATGACCACGTAGGCCATGTAGGCCAGGAAGTAGAAGAACAAGAGCCCGCCTTCCAGCCGATTGATTCGGTGCCCGGTGAAGAAGATGGGAAGACAGGCGGCGGCGGTGGCGATCATGATGGGGAGATCGAGCCCGATCACCTGGGGGGCGACGGCGATGCCGTCGGGGGCCACCAGCGAGCCGAGGCCCAGCACCGCGAGGATGTTGTAGAGGTTGCTGCCCACCACGTTGCCCACGGCGATGTCCCGTTGGCCCCGCAGGCTGGCGACGATCGAGGTCACGAGCTCGGGGAGCGAGGTCCCCACCGCGACGATCGTGAGCCCGATCACCAGCTCGCTCACCCCCAGCTGGCGGGCGATGTCGGACGCCCCGCCGACCAGGAGGCGGGCCGCGATCACCAGCAGGATGAGCCCGCCCACCACCAGTCCGATCTGTTTCGCGAAGTAGCGGGCGGTGGACCCGTCGTGGGGCAGGGCCTCCGCGAACTCTTCCTGGATCGCCGCACCCTCCCGCTTTCCCTGGATCACCGACCAGACCAGGTAGCCGATCAGGGCGCTGAACAGGAGCAACCCGTCCAGGCGATCCACCGAGCGGTCCAGCACGAGAAGCCACAGGACGATGGAGCAGCCGACCATCAGGGGAACGTCGATCCGAACGACCCGGCTCTGGACCACGAGGGGGGCCACCAGGGCCGAGAGGCCGAGGATCAGGAGCACGTTGGCGATGTTGCTGCCCACCACGTTGCCCACCGCCAGCTCGGGGGCGCCGGACCAGGATGCCTGCACGGTCACGGCGAGCTCGGGCGCGCTGGTACCGAAGGCCACCACCGTGAGGCCGATCACCAGGGGGGTGATCCGGACCGCCATGGCCAGGGCCGCCGCTCCGCGAACCAGCAGTTCGCCCCCGACGACCAGGCCGGTGAGTCCGATGAGAATCTGGGCGGTCGAGACCGCGGTTGCTGACATGGGATTACGCTTCCTCGGGTCGATGTCCGTGTCAGGGCGTGTGGCGAGACTCGCATGTCCTGCGACACGAGCCGACCAATTGCGAGGAAGGCGCGCGATCGGCGTCTCCCAGGGAGCCCCCTGATCGCCCCAGTCTACGGTAAGGGCGGGGCAAGGTCCCGAGCCGCGCCCGGCGGGTCGCGGGACCCAGTCCCCGGCGTCCCGCCAGACCAGGGCCTGCCGGCGAAGGGCTGGACGCAGTGACAGCGCCCCAGGGTCCCGAACAGGGTCAGCCGCGCCGCCTCACAGGCCTCGTTGGAGGCATAGGGCCCGATCGTGCCGGGCTGCTCTCCACGCTCCACCAGGTCCGGGGGAGGGTGGATGTGGCAGGAGGTCATCAGGCCCGCGGCCCAAGGGATCCCGGCCACCACAAAGGACAGGGCGCCGAGCAGCGCCAAACCGACGCGGCCCGGTGACGCGGACTCGCGCCTACTGGGGCCCGACATCGCCCTCGTAGGGCACGATGGCGGTGGCGTCGATCCGATAGCCCGCATCGGCGAGCTCGCTGCTCGTGGGGGTGACCTTGAGGGTGCCGGTGACCCAGACCGTATCGAACATCTGGCCCTCGAAGGCCTGTTCCGGCGGCAGCTTCACATAGACCGTCTGGTTGGTCGGCGGCGGCGGGACATGGATACAGGCCCCGTAATAGGGCACCAGCAGAAGCTCGCTGATCCGAGTCGCCTCCATGTCCAGGGGTACCACGAAGCCGGGTATGCGCACGCGCTTACCGTCCAGCTCCTCCACGACGGGGGCCTCCGCCCACAGGGCCTTGAGCTTCTCCATCAGCTCCTGGGCCCGGGGATCCTCGTCGTCCAGCTCGTCCAGGTTGTACTGGTCCAGCAGATCCTCGGGTCGCCAGTCCGCCGGGATCAGGGCGTCCCAGTCGATCTCCTCGACGCCGTCCTCGGACATCGTGCTGGTCTGCCCCTCAACCTCCGGACGATCGCATCCGACCAAGGCAAACAGAAGCAGGGACAGCGCGATCAGACATGCCAGGCGCATTCGGCGGGCTCCATGAAGACTCTCTGAAAACCGATGGCAATCCCTGGGTCATTCCCTGACGCGAGGACCTTTTCGACGCAGGACTCGGCAACGGCCAGCGCTTTCCGATCCCACGAACCCCGGATCTTCGCGCATCCAGTATAACCAACCCGGCGGCGGACGTTTGGCGCCCCCCTGCCTGGAGT
>JBAPYD010000276.1:0-2927 GCA_049284555.1 Chromatiaceae bacterium
CGGTCTCCTCCTTCTTCGTCGCGATGGTTGGTCGGTACTTCCATCCTGGCGCATTCGACGCCGATCTTGGAAGAGGGAGGAGACCATCTCATCGACCTACCGGGGCGCGACGTCCTGCTCCAAGGCGTCGAGCCGTTCGCGCAGCTGCTGCAATGCCTGCTCTTGCCGCTTGATTTGCTTGAGCAAGCTGGGAAGCTGGGCGAGGGAAGCCAGCTCCCGCAAGGTGTCCTTCATGGGTCGAGCCGGGGTGCCGAACACGGCGGCCCCGGCGGGCACGTCCTTGGTCACGCCGGACTGGCCGCCGATGCGTGCCCCGGCCCCCACCTTGACATGGTCCGAGACCGCCACCTGCCCGGCGATTACGGCCCCGGCGCCGACCGAGCTGCTGCCGGCCACGCCCGCCTGGCTCACCAGGATGACGTGCTCCCCGATGTCCGTGTTGTGGGCCACCTGCACCAGGTTGTCGATCCGGGCGCCCCGGCGGATGCGCGTCACCCCCAGGGTTGCCCGGTCGACGCAGCAATTGCAGCCGATATCCACATCGTCCTCGATCACCACCCGTCCGAGCTGGGGAATCTTTCGGTGGCCGCGGCCGTCCCAGGCGAAGCCGAAGCCGTCCGAGCCGATCACCGTGCCCGAGTGGACCAGGCAGTGCGCTCCCAGGCTGCTGTCCCGATGCAGGGTGACGTTGGCCTCGATCAGGCAGTCGGCACCGAGGGTGACGCCGGGCCCCACATAGCAGCCGGGGCCGATGATGCAGCGGTCCCCGAGGCGGGCGCCGGCGGCGATGACGGCGCAGGCGCCGACCGCGACCGCCTCACCGAGGATCGCGGTGCGATCGATCACCGCGCTCGGGTGGATGGCGTGGACCTCCGAGGGCGGGACGAACAGCTCGGCGATCGCAAAGAAGCTGCGGCGCGGCTCCGAGACTCGGATCAGCAGGGGGCCCGCCAGCTCGGGAAACGACTCCGGCACCAGCACCGCGCCAGCGCCGCTGGCCTCCACCAGGTCCGCCTGGTCCGCCTGCTCGGCGAAGCAGAGATCCGTCTCGGCCGCGAGCTCCAGGGTGCTCACGCCACGTAGCTCCAAGGGCTCATCGGATGGGGTCGCCAGGCCCAGGCGGGCGCAAAGCTGGGGGAGATCAAGGACCATGAGGCGCCTCCCGGGTCAATCGGGTTGGGGGTGGGGTCCGGCCGATCCGTGCGGCGAGCAGCCATGCCTCCGCGTCGTCGCGCGAGTATGGGGCCTTCGCGGTGCGTTGTCTCCCGCTCTCGTTCCCCGGCCGCCGGTATCCTGGTCCTATCCGGCGGCGCCCGCGGTGCGCTCCGCCATGGCCACCGTGTAGTGGGCCCCCTGCTTGAGCTTGTCGTAGTTGCCGAAGACCTCCTTGAGATTGCGCTTCATGAACTCCCGAAGCCCATTGATGGTGACCACATAGAGCCGGCCCCCGGGCTTCAGTCGCGCGTGGGCATCGTGGAGCAGCAGGGCCAGGAGCTCTTTGCCGACCTTGGCGGGGATGTTGCTCGCGACGAGGTCGAGGCGCAGGTCCTTCGGGACCTGATCGAAGCCGTTGCTCAGGATCGCGCGGGCATTGGGGAGGCCGTTGCGGCGGGCATTGGCGTTGGCGTAGTCCACTGCCACGAAGTCCTTGTCCACGAGCAGGGTCTGGCCCCGGGGGGCGAGGGCGGCGAGCGCGAGCCCGATGGCCCCGTAGCCGCAACCCAGGTCCAGACAGTCCGCCTCCGGGGCGGGCTCCACCCGTTCGAGCAGGAGCCGGGTACCCTCGTCGATCTCGCGTGGCGAGAACAGGCCCCAGGTGCTGTGGAGTCTGAGTCTGAGGCCCCGGATCTCGGCATCGAGGACGATGTCCCGTCGCAGCTGCTCCAGCTGCTCCCTGTTGAGCATGGTTGATGGCCTCGGGCAATTGGGTGCATGGAAAGGCGGTAAGGCTTCAACGCCTCGAAGACGTCAGGGTATTCGATCAAGGCCTTGGGCTACACTGCGAATTAATCGGTGCGCCGAGGCGCCTGGCACCACGGCCCCCAAGCAAGACCCCTGTCGGCCTCCTGACCCCACCATGTCCGATCCCGCGGGCAAGCTGCAGATCCGAATCGGCCCCAACGGCACCACCATCGGCTCCTCCCGCCCCGTGCGGGCGGCGTCGGTGTTCGTCGGGCGGGATCCGGGAGAGGCCGCCCGGCTCTTGCCGGCGCTCTTCAGCATCTGCGCCACCGCTCAATCCGCGGCCTGCGCCGGGGCCCTCGAGCAGGCCCAGGGGCTCGACCCGGCAGGGTCGGTGCTGGCCCTGCGCCGGCGGCTGGTGGAGGCGGAGACCCTGCGGGAGCACCTGTGGCGCATCCTGCTCGATTGGCCGCGTCTTCTGGACCTGGAGCCCGACGCCGGGGCCATGGCGCGGGCCATGGATGGATACGCTCGGCTGCGGGCCGCCCTCGCCAGCGGGAAGGACCAGCTCGAGCAGGGCGGCGGCAGCGAGATGCCCGTTTCGGACGCCGCCCGGGATGCCATGGGCATGCTTGGCGACCTGGTGGCGGAGCGGGTCCTGGGGGCCACGCCCGGCGACTGGCTGGACTCGCTGCAGGGGCCGGATGCGCTGGCCGCCTGGTGCATGGGGACGAAAACCGGTGCCGCCCGTCTCGTGATGCGGGTCCTGGACGACGACCACGCGGATCTGGGACGCTCCGAGATAGCGCCCCTCCCGGAGAACGATGCTGGCCGGATCTCGGCCGAGCTGGGCCCCCGGCTGGGGTCGGGCGCGGCCGACGAATTCGTCGCCCGGCCCACCTGGGATGGGGAGCCCCGCGAGACCAGTCCGCTCTCCCGCGGCCTGGCCGCGCCCCTGATCCGGGACCTGGTCGCGCGATTCGGCAACGGCATCCTCACCCGGCTCGCGGCTCAGCTCCTGGAGG
>JBAPYD010000277.1:0-8127 GCA_049284555.1 Chromatiaceae bacterium
TGAACACCGAGGTCTGAAACAGCGACAGCCCGACGAGCTTCTTGACCAGGTTGCCCTGTGAGATGACCACGTAGAAGCCCGCCATCATCAGGAAGATGGCGATGAAGTCGTTATACAGGCCGGGCAGCTCGCTCACGACGCCCGTCTCCGGCCGGAGAGGGCGAAGAAGATCGCGAGGATCACCGAGAACACGGTGATGCCGACGCCGAGCTCGACCAGCAGCACGCCGAGGTGCTGGCCGTGCACCGGGTCGCGAGTCAGCACCGAGTAGTCGAGAAAGGCCTTGCCGCCGAGCAGTGAGATGACGCCGACGCCGCCGTAGAGCAGCACGCCGAGCGCCGCGAGACGGTTCAGCCAGCGTGGAGGCGCCACCAGCCGCGCGTTTCCCTCGCCGAAGACCAGGTCGTAGAGCACGAAAGCGGTGGCAAAGATGACGCCGGCCTGGAAGCCGCCGCCGGCCCCGTAGTCGCCGTGGAATTGCACGTACAGTGCATAGAGCAGGATCAGCGGGATCAGCAGCTTGACCAGCACGCGCAGCACGCGTTGGTCCCCGATGGGGGTGCGCCCGGGCCTGTTCTCCGGGTTGTCCTGGATGCCCAGCAAGAGCAGCACGGCGAGCCCGGCGGTAAAGATGACGACGGTCTCGCCGAAGGTGTCGTAGCCGCGGTAACTGGCCAGCACGGCCGTGACCATGTTCGGCACGCCCACCTCGATTGGCCCCTCCTCGATATAGCGTGGCGCCACGTGCTGATGCGCCGGCGCCTGAGGGTCGCCGAGCAGCGGCGCATCCAGGGTGCCGTAAACGAGCGCCGCCCCGGTGACGCCGACAACCACCAAGGGCAGCAACGGGTTGTGCTTGGGACGCTTCTCCCAGCGGCTGGTCAGGCGCAGGCTCGAGAGCATCAGCACCGTTGTCACGCCGGCACCGACCGCGGCCTCGGTGAAGGCGACATCCACCGCGTCCAGGTCCATGAACAGGGCCGCGGTCATGAAGCTGTAGATGCCGAACAGCATCACCACCGCGAACAGGTCGCGGAGCTTGATCGCGGCCAGCGCAATCAGCACCAGGAACCCGAGCAGGACGACGTCGATCAGGCCTTCGATGACCTGCCCTCCTTTGCCGTGCTGTCGGCGGTGCCGAGCCAGGGTGAATGCCCCCCATGCAGCGCGGCCTTGGCCATTGCATGGGTCGCCGTGGGACTGGTCGCCAACACCAGCAGCAGGATCGCCAGGACCTTGAACAGGTCCAGCGACCAGCCCATCTCCAGCATGATGCCGGTGAGCAGCAACGGCGCCGCCAGTGTCTCGGCGAGGCCGGCGGCATGCACCCGCGAGAAGAAATCCGGTAGCCGCAACAGACCGACACCACCGGTGATGCAGAGCGCGCCACCGGTCAACAGGCAGAAGCCGCTCAACATCTCGATCGGGGTCATGACTGGCCCTCGTCTTCGCAGGCGTGCTGCGTCGTGCCGCTGTACTCGAAGAAGCGCATCACGGCAATGGTGCCGACGAAGTTGACCATGGCATACAGCAAGGCGACGTCGAGGTAGCTGTGCCAGTCCATCGCGTATCCGCCCAGCGCGATGAGCAGCACCGTCTTGGTGCCGAACAGGTTGGCGGCGAGCATACGGTCGTAGGCGCTTGGCCCCTCGAAGGCCCGGATCAGCGCGAGCACCATGGTCACCAGGACCGCAAGGAGTGCAGCGCCCAGGAACACGTCAGAGCCCGAGCTTCAGGATCCGGCGTTCCATCTCGCCCTGGCGCAGCTCGTCGATGGCCTCCTGCCAGACGGCGTGGATCAGAAAGTGATGCTTGCAGACGTCGGTGGTCAGGGTTCCGGGGGTGAGCGTGATGGAGTTGGCGTACAGGGTCGTCTCGACCGGCGTCTTCACCCGAATATCGAGCCGGGCCCAGACGGGATGGACCGGCAACTTCGGATCCCATATCCGTCGCGCCAGATCGAGGTTGGACTTGATGACGCACCAGAAGAGCCAGCCCAGGTAGCGGAACAGGCCCAGGCTCGGGCGCAGCTGCACGGCCTCCCGGTCGATACCGTCCATGCGCCGCACGAGCCACACGACGAGTAGCACCGATGCCGCGCCGAGCACCATCAGCAAGGGCGTGTAGTGCCCGGAGAGCAACAGCCAGAATGCGCCCAGCACGAGCAGGAGTTGGAGGTTGCGTGTGATCAGCAGCGGCATACAGCTTGACCGGGGCCATCTGTGGCCGGCTGGTTTGACAACGACCGCGACCATCCTCAGCGAATGACGCGGCGACGGCACGCTTGCGGCGACGACGTTAGCGAGCGTAGGGAGATCGGTCAAGGCTGAAGCCTTGGTCGAACGGCGCAAGCCCTGCAAGCCGTGGCGCTGCATCGTCAGGCTCAGCGGACTCGCGCATCCATGCGCCGACACCTCACGCCGCGTAGGGTTAGGATGAAGCGGCTGCCGCCGCGGGTCCGCGAAGAAACCGTTGTAGGTGGGGCTTCAGCCCGACTAGGACGTCGCAGGGAGACCGAGAGATCGCAGTCGGGCTGAAGCCCGACCCACCCCGGGGCGGAATCGATTGGCTTGCCGAAGGCGGCTTCCCGGTCGGGGTACAATCCCCCGCGCCGGATGCTGGCGCCGCGGGCCCGCGGCCCTGACCGGGACACCCTTCACGAGCAGCGAGGACAGCATGCAGAGACGCGATTTCCTGAAGACCGCCGGGATCGGGGCCGCCGCGGCGGGTCTGACCCTGCCGGCCCGGGCCGAGGGTCCGGCGATCAAATGGCGAATGGCCTCCAGCTTCCCCAAGAGCCTGGACACCATCTACGGCGGGGCCGAGACCCTGGCCAAGCGGGTGTCCGAGCTCACCGACGGCCGTTTCGAGATCCGGGTCTTCGCGGGCGGCGAGATCGTCCCGTCCTTCGGCGTCCTGGACGCGGTGCAGCAGAACACGGTGGAGTGCGGTCACACCGCCTCCTACTACTACTACGGCAAGGACAAGGCCCTGGCCCTGGAGACCACCTGTCCCTTCGGTCTCAACTCCCGCCAGCTCACGGCCTGGACCTATTTCGGCGGCGGCCTGGAGCTGCTGCGGGGCATGTTCGCCGGCTACAACATCGTCAACTTCCCCGGCGGCAGCACCGGCGCCCAGATGGGCGGCTGGTACCGCAAGGAGATCAACTCCCTGGCCGACATGCAGGGGCTCAAGATCCGCATCCCGGGGTTCGGCGCCGAGATCTTCTCCCGCATGGGCGCGGTGCCCCAGTCCCTTCCAGGCGGAGAGATCTATCCGGCCCTGGAGCGCGGGGCCATCGATGCGGCCGAGTGGACGGTCCCCTACGACGACGAGAAGCTCGGGTTCTTCAAGGTCGCCCGGTACTACTACTACCCGGGTTGGTGGGAGCCGGGGACCCAGCTGGTCTTCTACGTGAACAAGACGCAGTGGGACTCCCTGCCCCCGAGCTATCAGGCGGCCTTCGAGGTGGCGGCCCAGGAGGCCCACGCGACCATGCTCGCCGCCTACGACGCCAAGAACCCCCCGGCCCTGCAGCGGCTGCTCCAGGGCGGGGCCCTGATCAAGCGGTTCCCGGACGACGTGCTGCTCAAGTCCTACGAGATCGCCCAGGCGATCTTCGCGGAGGAGTCCGCGAAGAACCCGACCTTCAAGTCCATCTATGACTCGATGATGGCATTCCAGGAGATCTCCGACGTCTGGTGGGCGATCGGCGAGTCCTCCATGACCAACTTCAGGCAGGCCATACGGCGCAGGACCTAGGTCCGGATCACCGCGGACCGTTGACGGGTCTTGCGGCCCTTGGCGGTCCCGGTGCTCGCCGCGGCCCCTTGGCCCGGGTCAGGGCGTGCCCTGACTTGCGGGCGGTGTCGTCGCCGGCAGCGGGGGCGGGGCGAGCAGTCCATCGAACTCCAGGCTGTCGAGGAGGCTCGATCCCTCCTGCTGCGGGATCACCACCTCCGTGGGGGTCTCCATCGTGGACGGGCCGTCGAGCCCCCAGCTCACCAGCTGGGGGAAGCTCACGATCAGGATGACCATCAGCAGCTGGATCCCCAGGAAGGGGACGGCCCCCCAGTAGATCTGTGAGGTGCGCACCTCCGGCGGGGCCACCGAGCGCAGGTAGAAGAGGGCGAAGCCGAAGGGCGGGTGCATGAAGCTCGTCTGCAGGTTCACCCCGATCAGCACCCCGAACCAGACGAGGTCGATCCCCAGCTTCTCGGCCACCGGCGCCAGGAGCGGCAGGATGATGAAGGCGATCTCGAAGAAGTCCAGGAAGAAGGCCAGCAGGAAGACCATGAGGTTCACGAAGATCAGGAACCCCAAGGCACCCCCGGGCAGGCTGGTCAGGAGGTGCTCCACCCACAGGTCCCCGTCCACGCCGCGGAAGGTCAGGCTGAAGACGCTGGAGCCGATGAGGATGAAGATCACGAAGCTCGTGATCTTCGCCGTGGACGCCATGGCCTGGACCAGGACGGGGCGGGTCAGCCGGCCCTTGGAGGCGGCCAGCAGGAGTGCCCCGACCGCCCCCATGGCACCGCCCTCCGTGGGCGTCGCCCAGCCGATGAAGATGGTCCCGAGGACCAGGAAGATGAGGGCCAGGGGTGGCAGCAGGGCGATGAGCACCCGAAGGAGCAGGGCCTGTCCCCGCAGGGTCCTGGCCTCCGGCGGCAGGGGCGGCAGGGCCTCGGGCCGCACCAGGGTGTTGGCGAAGACGTAGAGGGCATAGAGCCCGGTCAGCATGAGCCCGGGGATCAGGGCCCCCTTGTACATGTCCCCGACGGAGCGCCCGAGCACGTCCGCCATCACGATCAGGACCAGGGAGGGGGGGACGATCTGGGCCAGGGTCCCGCTGGCGGCGATCACGCCGGTCGCCAGGGGCTTGTGGTAGCCGTAACGCAGCATGATGGGCAGCGAGATGAGCCCCATCGCGATCACAGAGGCGGCCACGACCCCGGTGGTCGCCGCGAGCAGGGCGCCCACGAAGACCACCGCGTAGGCGAGCCCCCCGCGCACCCCGCCGAAGATCTGACCCACGGTGTCCAGGAGCTCCTCGGCCATGCCGCTGCGCTCCAGGATCAGTCCCATGAAGGTGAAGAAGGGCACCGCGAGCAGGATCTCGTTGCGCATGATCCCGAAGACGCGGTCCGGCAGGGCCTGGAGCAGGGCCGGGGTCAGGAGACCCATCTCGATCCCGATCCAGCCGAAGAGCATTCCCACCGCCGCCAGGGAGAAGGCGACCGGGTAGCCCAGGAGCAGGAACAGCACCAGGGCCGAGAACATGATCGGAGCCAGGTTGGCGGCGAGCCAGGCCTCCATCTCAATGCCCCCCTGGCGCGGTCGGCAAGGGGCGCCTGCCCATCAGGGCCGCCGCCCCCTTGATGATCTCCGAGACCCCCTGGGCGGCCATCAGGGCGAAGGCCACCGGGATCGCGAGCTTCATGGGCCACCACAGGAGACCCCCGGGGTTGAAGGACGCCTCCCACTGGTGGAAGGAGATCAGGAAATAGGCCCAGCCGTCCCAGACGATCAGCAGGCTCACCGGGATCAGGAACAGGAGTCCGCCCAGGATGTCGATCCAGACCCGCACCCGCGGGGGGAGTCGCGTGTAGAGGATGTCCACCCGCACGTGGCCGTTCTCCTGGAGGGTCCAGGGGGCGCAGAGCAGGAAGATCAGCCCGAACAGGAACCACTGGGCCTCGATCATGGCGTTCGAGCCCCAGTCGAGCAGATAGCGCAGGGTGGCGGTGAGCGCGGAGAGCAGGACGCAGACCAGGATCAGCCAGATCGTGGCGCGTCCGATACGGCGGTTGATCGTGTCGATGACCGCCGAAAGGCGCAGCAACGCATCCATCTTCGATCGACTCCGGGGAGACCAAGGGGTCGCGGACAACAGTACCAGAGGGCCAATCGGACACCAAGCCGGCGGGGTCGGGCCGAAGTGCGTTCCGTCAGGGTCCGAGGACCACGGACCAAGGTATCCTAGGAGGCTTGGGCGACCGAAGTGCCGTTCCGCCCCCTCACAACCGCCCCATCACACCCGGAGAACGCCCATGTCGGGACAAACCGCCCGAGACGTCATGGACCCCAACCCCACGGTCCTCGCCGCGACGGATACCATCGCCAAGGGGATCGGGTACATCATGGAAAACCGCTTTCGCAATGTCCCCATCGTCGACGATCAGGGCCGCTACATGGGGGTCTTCGGGGTTGGCTGCATGCTGCGCCTGGTCCTGCCCCGGGCCGCCTTGATGGAGCACGGGCTGACGGACATCTCCTTCGTGTCCGACAGCCTCAAGGATCTGCGCCGCCGTCTTCGGGAGTTCGAGGACAAGCCGGTCACCATCTGCCTCAGCGACGAGGCCACGGTCATCGAGCCCGACATGCCCCTGCTTGAGACCCTGCTGGTGCTGTACCAGACGCGCCGCAGCGTGCCGGTGGTCGATCCGAAGGAACGTCGGCTGCTGGGCGTCGTTTCCTACTGGGACGTGGGCCGGGCCATCCTGGCGCAGGAGATCTGAATGCACGCCGATGTCGTCCCGAGCGTGATTCTGGGTCTCGATCCCCTTTGGTTCGCCACCGCGGTCTTCGCCGCCACCTACATCCTGGTGATGACGGAGCGCATCAACCGCGCCATCGTCGCCATGCTTGCGGCCGGGGTCATGGTCCTGGCCGGCGTCCTGACCCAGAAGCAGGCCGTCGCAGGGGTGGACTTCAACACCCTGGGCCTCCTGGCGGGGATGATGGTCATCGTCGCCATCACCCGAAAATCCGGGGTCTTCCAGTTCCTGGCGGTCTGGTCCGCGAAGAAGGTCAACGCGGACCCCTGGGGCATCCTGGTGATGCTGGCCCTGGTTACCGCCGTGCTCTCCGCGTTGCTGGACAACGTCACCACGGTCCTCCTGGTGGCCCCGGTGACGCTCCTCATCACGGAGACCCTGAGGGTCAGCCCCTACCCCTATCTGTTCACCCAGATCTTCGCCTCCAACATCGGCGGCACGGCCACCCTCATCGGCGACCCGCCGAACATCATGATCGGCTCGGCGGTGGGTTACTCGTTCAACGACTTCGTCCTGAATCTGGCCCCGGTGGTCGTGGTCATCCTGGCAGTCACCCTGATCCCCGTGTATCTCATCTGGGGCCGCAGCCTCCACGCCGATCCCGACGATCGCCGGCGGGTGATGGAGTACGACGAGCGTGAGGCCATCACGGATCGGCGGGTGCTGATTCAGTCCCTATCGGTTCTGGCCGTGGTCATACTCGGTTTCGTCGCCGCCCACGGCCTGCACCAGGAGCCCTCCACCATCGCCTTGTTCGGGGCGGCCGTCCTGCTGCTGCTGGACAACTACCCGCGCAAGCCCGAGGAGCAGACCCACGCGGTGCACTCGGCCCTGACGGAGGTGGAGTGGGTGACCCTCTTCTTCTTCCTCGGGCTCTTCATCGTCGTCCATGGTCTGGAGGTCACCGGGGCCCTGACCCTGCTGGCGAACGAGCTGCTGTCGCTTACGGGCGGGGACATGGGGGTCACGGCGATGGTCATCATGTGGGGCTCGGCGGTGGCCTCCGCGGTCGTGGACAACATCCCCTTCGTCGCCAGCACCATCCCCCTGATCAAGGCTATGGCGCCGACCTTCGGCGGGGCCGAGAGCCTGGAGCCCCTGTGGTGGTCCCTGGCCCTGGGGGCCTGTCTCGGCGGCAATGGCTCCCTGGTGGGGGCGAGCGCCAATCTGATCGTGGCGGGCTTCGCCGAGCGGGCCGGGCATCGCATCAGGTTCGTGCCCTTCATGCTCCTGGCCTTTCCGCTGATGCTGCTCAGCATCACCATTGCCAGCGGATACGTGTGGCTACGCTATCTGTGAGCCCGGATCGGGATCGACGAGGGCCAGGATGCCCCAGCCCGCCCCGGGCTCCAGGGGGGCCTCGGCGGTGAAGACCTCCAGGCGTCCCTTGGGGTCCAGCGCGAAGAGCGGCGTCGCGCGCTCGCCGTGCATGGCCTGGAAATCCTCGAGGGTGAAGGCCTCTGAGAGGTTGGTGCGGCGGATCTCGGCGCCCCGGTAGAGTCGCAGCGAGAGATCCGCGTAGCTGACCTGGTCGCCGAAGGCGGTTCGCCCCGGGCGCGCGGCCTCGCGT
>JBAPYD010000278.1:0-4319 GCA_049284555.1 Chromatiaceae bacterium
GTCCTGTCCTTGCCGCTGGGCAGCGGTTTCACGTCGCCGTCGCTGAAGATCAGCGCGTGTCCGACGTGCCGGTACCCTTTGCGGAGCTTCGCCTGCTCGCGTTGGCGGACCGTCCTCAAGGTCACACCCGCCTGGGCGTTGACCAGGTGGCCTGCCCGCCCCCAGCGGACCTCGTACAGCCCACCGCCGGTCTCCGCATAGGCCCACTCCTTGGCCGATCCATCCGGGTGGGTGAACCGGTACAGCGCGAAGGTCCTCCCGGTCATGGCCTCGGCTCCCAGTAGTCGCCGAAGACGTCGGCGGCGATCCGGTGGATCGCTTCCCGCTGCTCCGGCTCCGCGCGCGCGGTCAGCGCCTGTCTGAGGGCGTACTCGAAGACCTTGGGGGCCCCCTTGAACGCCAGGCTCAAGCTGGCCCACCGGACCAGGGTCCGGGTGCTCATGGTGAGGGTCAGCTCCGGTCCGCCCTCACTGCCTGCTCCAACGAACAGGCGGCGGACCTCGCCGGCGACCACGATCATCTTGTCAACGATCAGCTCCGGAAGCCGGGGCACCGCCTGGAGGACGACGGCCTTCTCGACATCGGGATCCGGGTAGTCCACGTGGATCACCCGGAAGCGGTCCATGAAGGCCAGGTTCTGGCGCAGGATCCCTGGGTAGAGTCCCGAGCCGTCGCCCGCGCCCAAGGAGTTGCCGGTGGCGAAGACCCGGAAGCGGGGATGGGGCCGGATGACCTCGCCGCCGTTCTCCGGGATCACCAGCGGCTGGCCCTCGAGGATGTCGTTGAGCCCCGCAAGCTCGGCGGGGTCCATCAGGTCGCTCTCGTTGAGGATCAGGAGGTGCCCGTCCCGTGCGGCGACCGCGAGCGGTCCGTGGACGAAGCGGGTCTCCCCCTTGACCAGCACGAACTGGCCGACCAGGGCGTTGAGCTCCATGCGCCCGTGGCAGGTCACCGACTGCACTGGCCAGTTGAGCCGGGCAGCGATCTGGGTCACCAGGCTGGTCTTGCCGGACCCCGTGGGGCCGGTCAGGAACAGGCCATCGCCACCGGCGTCATGCAGATAGGCGAGCACGTCACGCAGGAGCACATTGCGGAAGCAATAGGGCCTGGGCACTGGGATCTGCGGGTGGGTGGCGTCGGCGAATCCGAGCACCTCCAGGCCCGGTCGGGCCTGGACGCCGAAGGTCGCTGCCACGTCGAAGCGTTTGGTTTCGGTCATGGTGTGTCTCCCGCCCTGCCGGGCATCGATTGGAGGCACACAAGCCCCGATCGGGACGGTGCGCCCCGGGGGGTCGTGGTCTTGGCATTGGCTTCTGCTGCTTCGGCCGGAATCGGCCCCGCCCAGCTCGCGGTTCGGCAATGTCCGTCAGGGACATCACAGGATTCGGCTGTCCGATGGGGACTGTCACTAGGTTAGTCCCCGCGGGACAGCCGCCGGGCCTGGGCCCGGGGTGTCGTGTGGTGCAATCGGCACGCTTCCGGCCCCGTGCCCGTCCCTGGGCTGGGGGCTGACTGGTCAGAAGTAGAAGCCGGTCTCCGCCTCGGCGCCCCGCCCGGGCGTCTCCGCCGGCCTCCCAGTGCACGGAAGGCTCGCCTTGTCCGCCTTCATCGGGGTCACCTTGACTCTCTCCGAAGGCGCGCGACGGTAGCCCTCCAGCCGCTGCGGATCCAGCTCCGGCGCCAGGTCCGACAGGGCCTCCTTGTAGTCGATGGACCCGGCCTGGGCGTAACGCAGGACCCGCAGCCCGGCGGTCTCGGCGAGGACGAAATTGCCCATTAGGGCGACCAGCCGCTCCTCGATGGCATCAAGACCGGCCTTGACCGTCTTGGCCTGGCGCTCCAGCTTGGCCTTGTCGGCGGCGAGGGTACGGTACTCCCCCGCGAGCGTCGTCCAGAGGTCGAGGTCCTGGCCCTTGGGGGTGAACAGGTCCCGCTCCGGATCCCGCGAGGGCTCGCGCTTGCGCTGCACCGACTTCCAGAACGCCAGACACGCCGGGACCAGGGTCGTGGCGATGAACGCCTCGTCGCGCGGCACCTCAAGCTCCTGGACCACACCCGGACCCTGGTAGAACACCAGGTATCCAAGCTGGGCGCCCGACACATAGAGCTGCGTCTGGAGTTGGGGCCAGTACAGCGTGTAGGCCGGCGCCGCCTCGCCAAGCTCCAGGACCTCGCGATAGGTCTTCGGCCCTGGGACCTTCAGCTCCACCGGCTCCCCGTGGTCGTCGAGTCCGTCGAAGGACGCCCGGATGATCGGGTGCACCTCGGCCTCGCCGCACAAGGGCAGGAGAAAGGTCCCGTGCCGCTCCTCGAAATCCCGGCGGGCCTCGTCTTCCCGTGCGATTCCGCGCTGGACGAACGGGTTGCTGCTCAGGTCCTCCGGCAGCAGCAGGCCCGTCTTCTCGGCCCAGAGCCGCCAGGGTGTCTTGTAGGGCGACACCCCGACGATGGTCGCAACATCGGATGCGGAGACGCCCGCGGCCCGCCAGGCGAGCCACTTGGGGGTGCGTTGGGAGAGATCGATGACATGCATGAGGGTGCTCCAAAGGAATGCGGGGCACCCCGCCCCCAAAGGGCAACGGGTGCCCCAGGGGGTTAGTTTCGGTTGGTGTTGTTACCGCCGTCCTGGGCCGTGCCGGGCTAGGCCGCGGCCTGATCGCCCAGTGCGCTCGCCCTGAACGCCTTGTCGATCTCGGCGAGGGCATAGGCGAGATGGCCGCCGTCGAAGCGCGACCGCGCATAGTCCTCCGCCTGTCCCCAGGCCCGGACCCTGGACGCGCGCTCGATGAGCTTGGCGACCTGGGTCTTGACCGCGTCCTCGATCGCGGCGTCTTTCGCCGCTGCGGACGGGGACACTGGCTCGGGATCAGGCTCGGGCGGGGTATCACTCTCGCCCACCGGCTTGGCCGGCAAGGAGGCTTGAATCGCCGCGTCGGCATCGATGACGGGGGGGGCGGCTACCTCATCGGGATCAATGGGTCGTCCGGCCATCTCCTCGGCGGTGTAGCCCGCCTCCTCAGGGAAGGCGGCCCGCAGCGACGCGGCCTTTGCGCACTTCAACAGCTGGCCCCGGGGGCGCTTCTGCCACATCTCGTTCGGCAGCTCACTGCGGCCCGCCCGGGCATAGGTCTCCTCCCAGAACACGGTCTCGGAGAAGGGGCAGCGCACGCCGTTCACCAGCCGGTAGACGATGACCTCGGCCCACTGGGGATAGGTCAAGGTAACCTCGACCTCCTCCCAGCGTCCGTCGCGCTTCACCGCCCCACGAAAGGTTCGGGTGACCTCCGGGCCGAAACGGGGCGAGTCGAGCCCCGCCCAGCAGCCGGTGCGTGCGGCGGTGGTCTGGACCTCGGCGATCCCCGGCCACACGGTCTCGACCTCGCGATTGAGTGCCTTTGACCACATGGGCACCACGTGGACTGGGCGTTTCATCACGTCGAGGCCGCGGGCCTGGCAATAGCGCACCGCGAGCAGAACGCCTTCGGGGGTCCGGGCACCGGGGAAGATCGAATCGGTGAGCACCGCCCAGGTCCCGGGGTCCAGACCGATCTGGGCCAGGGTCTGGGAGGCCACCGGCAGGCGGCAGGGCAAGAGCACGCCGGGAGTGGCAAGCGAGAGTGCGTTCTTCTTCGTGGTCATGGGGGTGTCTCCGTTGGGTTCGTGGACCCGGGGAGACACACCACCCCCGTGGGGAGTGACGGGCTCCCCGGGTGGGTTGCTGGATGCCGGCGCGGCCGGCTGTGGGTCTAGAACGGGATGTCGTCGTCGAAGTCCACTGGCGGGACGTCACGGGCCGGTGGGGACGCAGGGGTCGGCCGTTGCACCGGCTGGCTCTCGCCCTTGGGTCCGTCGGCCGGGCGTCCGTCCAGCATCTGCAGGGTCCCTCCGAGGCCGACCACGATCTCGGTGGCGTAGCGGTCCTGACCGTCCTGGGCCTGCCACTTGCGCGTGCGCAACTGGCCTTCGATGTAGACCTTGGAGCCCTTGCGCAGATACTGCTGTGCGAGCGGCGCGAGCTTCCCGAAGAACACCACCCGGTGCCATTCGGTCCTCTCCCTGGCCTCCCCGCTCTGGCGGTCCTTCCAGGTCTCGCTGGTGGCGAGCGACACGTTGGCGACGGCGTCGCCGGATTGCGTGTAGCGGATATCCGGGTCAGCGCCCAGGTGGCCGATCAGGATGACTTTGTTGATGCCTCTGGACATCGGATTCACTCCCGGTTGTTGCCCCCGCTCGCGCGGCGGCGGATGACGGTGGGGACGTCGAACAGGGCCCACGCGCGGGTGGGTGGCAGTGCGCGCCGGGCCCGCGCGCGGCGGACC
>JBAPYD010000279.1:0-3104 GCA_049284555.1 Chromatiaceae bacterium
ATCCGAGAATGAGTAGCGTCCCGCCTCTTATGCTGCGTGCTGTTGTCAACTTCATTCCCCCGCCCCCCTGATCCTCTTGATCTTCGACGGTACGGGTTGCTCTTTGCCCCGTCAAGCAGAGGAGCCGCGTGTGCCCACGGGGCCCGTCAGAAAGGGGTCAAGCAGCTCGGCGCCCGGGCCCCGTCTCGATACGCAGTCCCGTCTCGCCATCGAAGAGATGGATGCGGTCCACGCCGATGGCCAGGGAGAGCCGTTGGCCCTCGCCCACCGGCTCGGCCGGGTCGAGCCGGGCGATCAGGCGCACGCGTTCGGAGCCGTTCTGCGCTGGGGACCAGGTGGCCGTGGCCTGGCTTAGGGCGGGCGGCGGCTCCAGGGGCCGGCAACCCGCGTCGAGATGCACGAAGAGCTCCGCCCCCAGCCATTCCACCAGCTCCGCGGTGCCACCGAAGACGGCGGCCCCCGCCGCCTCCCCCGGCCGGGCGGGGACCAGGTGCTCCGGCCGGATCCCCACGACCACGGGTCCATCCCCGCTCGGGAGCCGGCCCCGCTCGGCGGCGTCGAGGGTCAGCTCGGCCATGGGCAGGACGAGCCGATCGGCGGCGAGCCGCGCGGGCAGGACGTTCATCGGCGGCGTGCCGATGAATCCGGCGACGAAGAGGTTGGCGGGCCGGGCATAGAGATCCCGGGGCGTGGCGACCTGCTGGATGTCCCCGCGGCGCAGGATGGCCACCCGGTCCCCCAGGGTCATCGCCTCGGTCTGGTCGTGGGTCACGTAGATGGTTGTGGTGCCGAGCCGGTGCTGGAGGCGGGCCAGCTCCGCGCGCATCTGGGCCCGGAGCTGGGCGTCGAGGTTGGACAGGGGCTCGTCGAGCAGGAAGACCTTGGGGCGGCGCACGATCGCCCGCCCCATGGCGACCCGCTGGCGCTGGCCCCCCGAGAGGCTCTCGGGCTTGCGGCCGAGGAGGTCCGAGATGGCCAGCAGCCGGGCGGTCTCCTCCACCCGCGCGGTGATCTCCGGCCTGGGCAGGCCGGCGAGCCGCAATGGAAAGGCGAGGTTCTCGCCGACGGTCATATGCGGGTAGAGGGCGTAGCTCTGGAAGACCATGGCCATGTCCCTGTCCTTCGGGTCCACGCCCTGCATGGAGCGGCCATCGACCCGGATCTCTCCCGAGGTCGGCTCCTCCAGACCCACGATCAGGTTGAGCAGGGTCGACTTGCCGCAGCCGGAGGGGCCGACCAGGATGAAGCGCTCGCCGTCGTGGACGGTGAAGCTCGCATCCCGGACGGCGTGGGTGCCGTCGGCGAACTGCTTGGTGACGTGTTCGAGTCGGATCTCGGCCATGGTGTCGGTTAGCCCTTGACCGCCCCGCCGGTGAGTCCGGCGACGATACGGCGCTGGAAGATCAGGATGAGGACGACGACCGGGATCGTCACCACCACGGAGGCGGCGGCGATGGAGCCCGTCGGCTGCTCGAACCGGGAGCTGCCCGTGAAGAAGGCGATGGCCGCGGGGACCGTGCGCGAGGCCTGGGTCGAGGTGAGGGCGGCGGCGAACAGGAAGTCGTTCCAGGCGAAGATGAACACCAGGATGGCCGACGCGAAGACCCCGGGCGCCGCCAGGGGCAGGATCGCATGCCGAAAGGCGCCCAGACGCGTGGCCCCGTCGACCCTGGCGGCCCGCTCCAGCTCCCAGGGAAGCTCGCGGAAGAAGGCCGCGATGGTCCAGATGGCGAGCGGCAGGGTGAGGGTCATGTAGGGGATGATGAGGCCCGCCCAGGTGTCGAACAGGCCGAGCAGCCGCCACAGGTCGAACAGGGGACCGATGATGGCGATGGGCGGGAACATGGCCACTGCCAGGGCCGCCACCAGCACCAGGCGGCGGCCGGGAAAGTCCAGCCGCACGATGGCATAGGCCGCCAGGGTGGCCAGCACCACGGCGATCAGGGTCGCGATCAGTCCGATGCCCATTGAGTTGGCCAGCGCGGCCGGGAACTGGGGGTCCCGGAAGACCGCCGCGTAGTGCTCCAGGCTCAGCGAGCGGGGCAGGAAACGGCCATCGGCCAGATCGGCCGCGGGCTTGAGCGAGAGGGAGAGCAGCCAGGCCACCGGCAGCAGGGCATAGCAGAGGACGACCAGGACCGTGAATCGCCAGAAGAGGCGCTCCGCCAGCGGGGGTCGAAGACCCGTCGGCGGGGCGGTCACGCCCGTGCCCCCGCCCCCCCGGTCCGCCCCATCAGGCCGGGCCGGAAGGCTCGCAGGTAGAGCAGGGCGATGGCCACGGTGGCGAGGAAGATCAGCACCGAGACGGCGGCCCCCAGCCCCAGGTTGAGCCGCGCGATCAGGGCCTGGTAGGCCAGGACGGACACCGACTCCGTGTCCTGGGCACCGCGCGTCAGGACGTAGACCATGTCGAAGATCCGGAAGGCGTCGAGGGTGCGGAACAGGAGCGCCACCAGGATGGCCGGCTTCATCAGGGGCAGGGTGACCAGCCAGAGCCGCTGCCAGGCCGAGGCCCCGTCCACCCGGGCGGCGCGCAGCACGTCGGTGGGCACCAGGGTCAGCCCCGCCAGGAGCAGCAGGGCGACGAAGGGCGTGGTCTTCCACACCTCCGCGGCGATGATGAGGACGAAGGCGCTCCAGCGCTCCGAAAGCCAGGCGTCTCCGATTCCCAGCAGGCCGTGGACGAAGCCGGTCGTGGGATCGAAGGCGAATCGCCAGGCGAGGGCGGCGACCACCGTGATGATCGCGTAGGGGACCAGGGCGGCGGCCCGCACGGTGGTGCGGCCGAACAGGGTGCGATGCATGACCAGGGCCAGGGCGAAGCCGAGCAGGAGCTCGATGGTCACGGAGCCTGCCGTGATCAGCAGGGTGTTCGCAAGCGAGCGCCACCAGACCTCGGAGCTCAGGACGCTCGCGTAGTTGGCCAGTCCCACGAAGGCCCGCTCATCGGGAAAGCGCAGGTCGTAGCGGAACAGGGAGAGCCAGACCGCGTACAGCACCGGGTAGGCGGTAACCACCAGCATCGCCAGCACGGCGGGCGCGCAGAGCAGCAGGCCGAGGCGCCGCTCGCCCAGGGCGTGCCGGCTCACAGCAGCCCCTCCGAG
>JBAPYD010000280.1:0-1941 GCA_049284555.1 Chromatiaceae bacterium
GGAGGGCGAGGCCATCGAGCACCCTTGGGTGACCAAGGCGATCGAGAACGCCCAACGCAAGGTGGAGGGCCGCAACTTCGACATCCGCAAGCAGCTCCTGGAGTACGACGACGTCGCCAACGACCAGCGCAAGGTGGTCTATCGGCAGCGTCGCGAGCTCATGGATACCGATGATGTCTCCGAGACCGTCCAGGCCATGCGCGCCGACATCCTGACCCGCACGATCGATGGCCATGTCCCACCCCAGAGCCTGGAGGAGCAGTGGGACCTGGCGGGGCTCGAGACGGCCCTGAAGGAGACCTTCGGCGGCGACTGGCCCGTCCGTCAGTGGCTGGAGACCGATGAGTCGCTCCATGAGGAGACCCTGAGGGAGCGCATCCTCAAGACCGCGGAGGAGCGCTACGCGGACAAGGAGAAGGTGGTCGGCGCCCAGACCATGCGCCAGATCGAGAAGGCCGTCATGCTGCAGACCCTGGACACCCAGTGGAAGGACCACCTGGCGGCCATGGACTATCTCCGTCAGGGCATCCATCTGCGGGGCTACGCCCAGAAGAACCCGAAGCAGGAGTACAAGCGAGAGGCCTTCGAGATGTTCTCGGCCCTGCTCGACAGCATCAAGCAGGAGGTCGTCAGCACCCTCTCCAAGCTCCAGATCCAGACGCCGGACGTGCTCGGCGAGCTGGGTCCCGGGCCGGGCCCCGCGGAGTCCCGCCAGTTCGAGTTCAAGCACGAGGAGTTCCAGGGATTCGGCGAGCCCGAGGAGCCCGAGACCGAGCTTGGCGCCGAGGAACAGTCGGGAGGAGTCGCCCACCAGCCCTTCGTGCGGGAGGGACGCAAGGTGGGGCGCAACGAGCCCTGTCCCTGCGGCTCCGGCAAGAAATACAAGCACTGTCACGGAAAGGTGGCCTGAAGGTTATCGATGGAAAGGGACCAGCTGGACTTTTCACCGGTCCCCGGCATTCGACTGGCGGCGAGCGCGGCCGGTATCCGCTACCGGAACCGGGACGACCTCGTGCTGGTGGAGCTGGCGCAGGGCGCAACCTGCGCGGCCACCTTCACCCGCAACGCCTTCTGTGCCGCGCCCGTGACCCTCGCCCGATCCCACCTCGCCAGCGCCGCGCCACGTTGGTGGCTGATCAACGCGGGAAACGCCAATGCCGGCACCGGCGAGCGGGGTCTCGCCGGTGCCCGCGCGAGCTGCGAGGCCCTGGCGGGGTTGACCGGCGCCTCCGCGCAGGAGGTCCTGCCCTTCTCCACCGGCGTCATCGGGGAGCACCTGCCGGTCGAGCGCCTCGTCGCGACCCTGCCGGTCCTGCTCGGCAGCCTGGACCCGGCCCGCTGGCCGCGCGCCGCAAGGGCCATCATGACCACCGACACGGTGCCCAAGCTGGTCTCCCGTCGGTTCGAGATCGCCGGGCGCACCGCCACCCTCACCGGGATGGCCAAGGGAGCCGGCATGATCTGCCCAGACATGGCCACGCTGCTGGCCTTCCTGGCCACGGACGCGGCGGTGGATCGCCCCCTGCTCCAGGATCTCCTGCGGGACGCCGTCGACGGCTCCTTCAATGCCATCACGGTGGACGGGGACACCTCCACCAACGACAGCTGCGTGATCGCCGCCACGGGCGCCCTGGGCAATCCCCAGATCGTGGACGCCGCCAGCGCCGATGCCGACGCGCTCAGGTCTGCCCTGCGGTCGGTCTGCCTGGAGCTCGCCACCGCCATCGTTCGGGACGCCGAGGGGGCCACCAAGCTGGTTCGCATCTCGGTGGAGGACGCGCGCGACCCCGGGGAGGCCCGGCGGGTCGCCGACACCATCGCCCACTCCCCCCTGGTCAAGACCGCCCTCTTCGCGTCGGACCCCAACTGGGGGCGTATCCTGGCCGCGGTCGGTCGGGCGGGACTGGAGGATCTCGCGATCGAGGGCGTGCGCATCTGGCT
>JBAPYD010000281.1:0-1681 GCA_049284555.1 Chromatiaceae bacterium
CGGCGCCCCCCTGTCCCCGACGGTCGCCCGATTCTTCATCGGCCTGGGATTGCCGCTCACCGAGGGCTACGGTCTGACGGAGGCCGCCCCCGTGGTCAGCGGCAACGCCCCCCAGGACTGGGCCCCGGGCTCCGTGGGCCGGCCCCTGCCGGGGATCGAGGTCGCCCTGAGCCCGAAGGGAGAGCTCCTGGTTCGGGCCCCGAGCGTGATGAGCGGCTACTGGGGCCACCCGGAGGCCACCCGCGAGACCGTCGACCCGGACGGCTGGCTGCACACGGGCGACCTGGCCGAGATCACGGACGGCACCCTCCAGATCCGCGGACGGCTGAAGGAGATCCTGGTTACCTCCAGCGGCGAGAAGGTTCCCCCGGCGGACATGGAGCTGGCCCTGACCCTGGACCCCTTGTTCGACCAGGCCCTGGTGCTCGGCGAGGGCCGGCCTTATCTCGCCGCCCTCCTGGTGCTGAATCCGCAGGCCTGGGTCCAGGTGGCGCCGCGGCTCGGGCTGGACCCCTCGGACGGCGCCGCCTTACGGAGTGGCCGGGCCCTCCGATACGTCCAGGAGCGCGTGCGGGATCTGCTGAAGGGCTTTCCAGGCTACGCCCAGGTCCGGGCCATCCACCTGACCCTGGAGCCCTGGACCGTCGAGAACGGGCTTCTCACCCCCACCCTCAAGGTCAAGCGACAACCCCTGGAGACCCGCTTCGCGCCGGTCATCCATAGGCTTTACCGTCACCGGGACATCCCGCGCTGAGCACGCGCCTGACGGGGTCGAGGCGAGATGGCCCGGCGATTTGACGACTCGCCAACCGTGGACCACCTTTATAGGTGGAGGCAGTGAAGTTTCGCAGTGCTCACAGGCCGATCGGATCGGGACCGGAACCAGAATCCACCCGCCGCCTCCTCGGGGCCCGGGAATCCCGGCCACCGCGTCGGCCGCCCAACGGTCGGTAGCAGGAGGTCTCCCATGACGATTGCAACACGCGTCGAAGGTGTGCTCCGGGAGCACGGGGCGCATTACAAGCTCATCCCACACCGCATCAGCGGATCGACCCACGAGTCCGCGGAGGCCGCCCACGTGCGGGAGGACCACATCGCCAAGGCCGTCGTGATCCGGGACGAGGAGGGCTACGCCATGGCGGTGATCCCGGGCGACACCTGGCTCGACCTGGAGGCCCTGGACAACGAGACCGGCAGGCACTTCGAGCTGGATGACGAGTCCGACCTCAGGACCCTGTTCCCGGACTGCACGCCGGGGGCCGTGCCGCCGCTGGGACCCGTCTATCAGCTCGAAACCTTCATGGACGAGGCCCTGAGCAGCCTGTCCACGGTCTATTTCGAGTGCGGCGACCACGCCCACCTGGTGCGCGTCAACGGCGAGACCTTCGCGGACCTGATGCGCGGCGTGCGCCACGGCCACTTCGGGCGCTGAGCCCCTGCCCCAAACCCCGCGCCGGCCCCTCCGGCGCGGGGGCCTGGAGGTCCCGTAGTTCGGGCTTCAGCCCGACTTCACCCTCGCAGACAAGCTCGACCGCCGTCTGTCGGGCTTGAAGCCCGTATATGGTCTCCTCCCGTTTTGCAAGGTCGCGTGACAGGGACAGGATTGCTGCCGTATATCCGGCCTGTTGATGAAGAGATATCGCTCTTCTGGCCTCGATGAAATGCGCGCGTATCGTCCTTA
>JBAPYD010000282.1:0-5110 GCA_049284555.1 Chromatiaceae bacterium
GGCAGATAGCCGCCCCGGTAGGCCAGGACCCGGGGCGGGCGCCGCGGGTCCCGATCGAGGCGGTCCTTCAGGTACTTGGTGATGACCTCCACCATGAGCCGGGAGCGGGCGAAGCAGATGGCCTTGAGCCCGAGCTTCGCCGCCAGCCGTGCGATGCGGGTGGTCTGGGAGCGGGCCGAGGCGCGGATGCCGAGGTCCGGGTCGATCACCGGTGGATTCCACAGAAGCAGATGGCGCTCCCCCTGGGGCGCGCCGCTCTCCGTGACGGCCGTGACCTCGGCCCCGCAGAGCCCGCTCGCCAGCTCCGCGGGGTTGGCGATGGTGGCCGAGGTGAAGATGAAGGTGGGCGAGGCCCCGTAGAAGCGGCAGACGCGCCGCAGGCGCCGGAAGCAATTGGCCACGTGGGAGCCGAAGACCCCCCGATAGCTGTGCAGCTCGTCCACCACCACGAAGCCCAGGCCCTCGAAGAACTGGGCCCACTTGGTGTGATGGGGCAGGATCGCCTGGTGGAGCATGTCGGGGTTGCTCACCACGATGTCGCCCCGGGTGCGCACCGCCTTGCGGGCGTCCCCCGGGGTGTCGCCGTCGAAGGTGTAGGCCCTCAGGCCCAGGACGGCCGCCCGATTGAGCCCGCTGAGCTCCGCCACCTGATCCTGGGCCAGGGCCTTGGTGGGGAACAGATAGAGCGCCTTTCCGCCGCTCTTGAGGCAGGCGTCCAGCACCGGCAGGTTGTAGCACAGGGTCTTGCCCGAGGCCGTGGGGGTGGCGACCACCAGGTGCCGGCCCGCCCGGGCCAGGTCGTAGGCCTGGCGCTGGTGATCGTAGAGCCGGCGGATTCCCCGCGCGCGCAGGGCGGCCCCGAGGCGGGGATCCAGGTCCCCGGGCAGGTCCGCCCAGCGCGCGGGACTGGCCGGTTGCGTGAGCTCACCGGCGATGCGGCCCGGATAGCGGGCGGCGAGCCGCCGTTTCAGTCGGACGGCGTCCTCCTCACGCAAGACGGGATCGGCGAAACGCTCAGCGGGTACGGCCACGGCAGGCTCCCTCGGGTTTTGGGCTGCCGGCGAGTCTTCCGCAGCCGGTGGCTCAAAAGCTGAGCCCGCCGGGGCCTCCCAGGGAAGTTAGAATGACCGCACGTCCCAAGACCCAGGAGATCGGAGGCCAGATGGCGGCTTATCACGTGTACGGCATCGGAAACGCGCTGGTGGACATGGAGTACGAGGTCGACTACCCGGACCTGGAGACCCTCGGCATCGAGAAGGGCGTCATGACCCTGGTGGACGAGGCCAAGCAGCTCGAGATCATGCTCCATCTCGCCTCCCACCATCATCAGCGGGGCTCCGGAGGCTCCGCCGCCAACACGGTGATCGGACTCTCCCAGCTCGGGGGCCGGGGGTTCTACTCCTGCAAGGTGGCGGACGACGAGCTCGGTCACTTCTACATGCGGGATCTGGTCGAGGGCGGGGTGGGCACCAACCACCACACGGAGAAGGATCAGGGCCACACGGGCCGCTGCGTGGTCCTGGTGACCCCGGACGGCGACCGCACCATGTGCACCTTCCTGGGCGTGAGCGGCGACCTCTCTGACAAGGAGCTGGTGCCGGAGGCCCTGTGCGACTCGGATTGGTTCTATACCGAGGGCTATCTGGTGACCTCGGCCTCCGCCCGAACCCTGTCCGTGGAGGCCAAGGCCGTCGCCGAGTCGGCCGGGGTGCGCACGGCCATCTCCCTCTCCGACCCCAACATGGTCAAGTACTTCCGCGACGGCCTGCTGGAGATGATCGGTGCCGGGGTGGACCTGATCTTCGCCAACGAGCACGAGACCAAGGGGATGGCCCGCACCGACGACCTTCCGACGGCCCTGGACTACCTCAAGAGCCTGAGCAAGGGCTTCGCGGTGACCCGCGGTCCGCAAGGGGCCCTGGTGTGGGACGGCCGGGGCCTGATCGAGATCCCCGGCCTCGCGGTGAAGGCGGTGGACACCGTCGGGGCCGGCGATATGTTCGCGGGGGCCTTTCTCTACGGTCTCACCCAGGGCTGGAGTCACCAGCGGGCAGGCGAGCTGGCCGCGGCGACTTCCGCCAAGCTGGTGACCAGCCTGGGGCCCCGGCTCTCCCGGGACGAGACCCAGGGGGTGCTGCGAGGCTTCCTCTAGACCCGTCTGCGGATCCGCGCGCAATTGGGGGGAAATCGGTTGTAGGTCGGACTTCAGCCCGACTGGGACGTTGCGGGAAGACCGAGAGATCGCCGTCGGGCTGAAGCCCGGCCTACGTGGTCTCACGGTCTCCGCGAGCAGTCCACTCGGGCTCCCGGGACCCATCCGGGCCACGTAGAATCCCACCCAGCCCCACGACCCGGAGCCAGCCCATGCCCGTCTACGAGTGCTACTGCCCCGACTGTCACACCATCTTCAGCTTCTTCTCCCGTCGGGTGGACACGGAGACCCGGCCCGCCTGCCCCCGATGCGGACGACCCGACCTCGAGCGCCAGGTGAGTCTCTTCGCGATCAGCAAGGGGCGGGGCGAGACCGCGGAGGGCGGCGAGGGCGGGGACCTGGGGCTACCCGCGGGGATGGACGAGGAGCGGTTGATGCGGGCCCTCGCCTCCCTCGAGGGGGAGATGGGGAACCTTGACGACGAGGATCCGCGCCAGGCGGCCCGGGTCATGCGCAAGCTCTTCGAGTCCACCGGCCTCAAGCTGGGGGACGGCATGGCAGAGGCCATGCGCCGGATGGAGGCCGGCGAGGACCCGGACGAGATCGAGGCGGAGCTGGGTGACGTGATCGAGTCCGAGGAGCCCTTCGCCGCCGGTCCCGCGTCGGGTCAAGGGACGGCGGAGACGCTGCGGCGCCTGCGCCGGGAGCTCCTGCCCGCGGCGCGGGACGACAACTGGTACCCCCTCAGACCCGACGAGTCCGATACCAGCCCCGGCAAGGCCTAAGGGCGGTCCCGCGCAACGCCTGGGGCCGACCTGGGTCCTGTACGGACGCGGGAAGGCCCATGTTAAACTTCGGCAAAGCCCTTCTCGGACCCCTCGGCTAGGACATGGCAACGCAGAAGACCTTCCTCGTGATCTCGGCCCTGGGCGAGGACCACCCCGGCATCGTGAACGCGCTCTCCAGGACCATCCTGGAGCACGGGTGCAACATCGAGGACAGCCGCATGACGGTGCTCGGCGGCGAGTTCGCCGCCATGCTCCTGGTGGAGGGCAAGTGGAACACCCTGGCCAAGATCGAGAACGCCCTCCCGGAGCTCGAGCGTCAGCTCGGACTCACCATCATCGCCAAGCGCACCGGGGAGCGGGCCACGGGGCGCAACCTGCTGCCCTACGCGGTGGACGTGGTCTCCATGGACCACCCGGGGATCGTCAACAACCTGGCGGGGTTCTTCGCCGACCGCAGCATCAACATCGAGGACATGGCCACCAGCACCTACGCGGCGGCCCACACGGGAACCCCGATGTTCTCCGTCCACATGACCGTCGGGATCCCCGGGGATATGCACATCGGGGCCCTGCGGGAGGAGTTCATGGACTACTGCGACGGGCTCAATCTGGACGCGGTCCTTGAACCGCTGAAGGCCTGACCTCAACCCTGGGTCCACCGGCCAATCGACTCGGAGACCCAGCCCCATGAGCCTGCACATCGGCGACACCGTCCCAGACATCGAGACCCCCGCCACCGGCGGGCGGACCCTCAAGCCCTCCGACTTTCGGGGCCAGAACCTGGTCCTCTACTTCTACCCCAAGGCCAGCACCCCGGGCTGCACCCAGGAGGGGCAGGACTTTCGCGACGCCGCGGAGTCCTTCGCGGCCGCCAACACCGTCATCCTCGGCGCCTCCCGGGACGGACTCAAGGCCCAGGAGAACTTCAAGGCCAAGCAAGGCTTCCCCTTCGAGCTGCTCTCGGACACGGAGGAGGCCCTGTGCCGCGCCTTCGACGTCATCAAGATGAAGAAGATGTACGGCCGGGAGTCCCTCGGGGTGGAGCGCAGCACCTTTTTGATCGACGCCCAGGGGGTCCTGCGCCGGGAGTGGCGGGGCGTCAAGGTGAAGGGCCACGTGGAGGAGGTCCTCGCCGCCGCCCGGGAGCTCGGTAGCGCTTGATCCGCCGCGGCGTCATCGTCGTCGCGGGGCGGATCGCCTCCCGCCCGGCACCCCCCTGCAACACCACCAGACCGCGTGCCGCGCGGCGCCTAACGACACGAGCCCCATGATCAAGCGCGAAAACGACAAGACCTGCCTGTTCGTCCTCGACACCAACGTGCTGATGCACGACCCCACGGCGATCTTCCGTTTCAAGGAGCACGACATCTTCCTGCCCATGGTGGTCCTGGAGGAGTTGGACCATGCCAAGAAGGGCCTGTCGGAGGTGGCGCGCAACGTGCGCCAGGTCAGCCGCTTTCTGGACCAGCTGCTCTCCAACGCGGACAAACGGGAGATCGACGCCGGGCTGCCCATCGGTCCCGTCTTCGCCAACGGCGGGGGCATCATCGCCCCGGCCACCGGTCGGCTCTTCTTCCAGACGGAATCCCTCGACCTCGGGCTCCCGGACTCCCTGCCCGGCACCGCCGCGGACAACAATATGCTGGGCACGGCCCAGGCCCTGCGGGGCCTGCGGCCCGACCGTCAGGTGATCATCGTCTCCAAGGACATCAACCTGCGCATCAAGGCGGCGGTGCTCGGGATCCCGGCCGAGGACTACTCCAATGATCAGGTTCTCGACGATGTCACCCTGCTGTATACCGGCATGGAGACGCTACCGGATGACTTCTGGGAACATCACGAGAAGTCGCTCGAGGCGTGGAAGGAGGAGGGTCGAACCTTCTACCGGGTACAGGGGCCGGACATCGCCGACTGGTATCCCGCCGAGTGTCTCTCTCTCGACGAGGACCCCGCCTTCGAGGCGATCGTGCGCGAGAAGCGGACCGACACGGAGGCGGTCATCGAGCTCGTCAACGACTATCGGAACCCCAAGCACAGTGTCTGGGGCATCAACGCGCGAAATCGGGAGCAGAACTTCGCGCTCAACATGCTCATGGACAAGGACCTGGATTTCGTGACCCTGCTGGGCGCTGCAGGGACGGGCAAGACCCTTCTCGCCCTGGCGGCAGGT
>JBAPYD010000283.1:0-3072 GCA_049284555.1 Chromatiaceae bacterium
TGCCCGCGTCCCCGAGAATTGGCTTGGTTCCGGGCGACTGATGACCGTACGCCTGGGCTCCGCCGAGCTGAGCTTGAGTACACGTTGAGCGACCCAAGCCTCAGAAGCAGCATTGCGCTGGTCATCCGTAACCGGCCATTCTGAGCCGTCGTTTTTTCCGGCGTGCACCTGGCTATGCTGTCGGCACCTATTGGTGTAAGCGAGGTCGGGAGGAGCAGGTTGAGCACGACGACGCGACCGACGAGGAGGCGGCGGGCGCGGCGCAGTTGCGATCAATGGCGTGAGCTACTGCAGCGCTTCGAGCACAGCGGGCAGAGTGGCGAGGATTTCTGTCGCGAGCACGGCCTGGCCCTGAGCCGCTTCGCACACTGGCGCCGCAGGCTTGCAGAGACAGCGGCGGGACGCGGGGCGGTCACCGGTTCGCCCCTGTTCGTCGAGCTCGCGCCACAGGCAAGCGCCTCGGGCGGGAGCTGGGACGTCGAGCTGGAGCTTGGGGCCGGCGTGATCCTGCGCCTACGCCGGCGATGCTGAGTGTCCCGCCGGGGCGACGGGTGTGGCTGTGTGTGCAGCCCACCGACATGCGCCGCTCCTTCGACGGCCTCTCGGCGGTGGTGCGCCAGCACCTGGGGGAGGACCCGAGCAGTGGCCAGTGGTTTGCCTTCATCAACCGGCGACGCACCCAGATGAAGATTCTGGCCTTCGAGGAGGGCGGTTACTGTGTCTGGAGCAAGCGCCTGGAGCAGGGCCAGTTCGCGGCCCTGGGTGGGGCCGGGGCGCGCAAGCGGGTCCTGCGCCACACCGAGCTCCGGGCCTTGCTCGAAGGGGTCGATGTGGTGATCAAACGCCAGCGAAAGCGCTACAAGCTGGTCGCCTGAGCGGCCGCGATCGGATAAAATATCAGGAGCTAAAACAAGGGGATAATCCACCTTGACGGGCCCTGAGCGGATCACCGAGCTGACCCGGGAGAACGCCCGGCTGCAGGCGCAGGTGACCGAGCTGCAGCAGCAGCTCGACTGGTTCAAACGCCAGCTCTTCGGTGCCAAATCCGAAAAGCGCCTGGATGTGGATCCCGCCGTGCAGGGCAACCTGTTGGCGGCCCTGGGTGTTGCCGCACCGCCCCCGCCTGCGGCACCCACCGAGACGATCACCTATCAGCGCCGCCCCAAGAGGCGGGATGCGGCGCTCAACGACACGGGCCTGCGGTTCGGCGCGGAGGTGCCGCGCGAGGTCATCGCGGTCAGCGACCCCGAGATCGAGGCCATTCCCGCCGAGCGCCGGGTGCGCATCGGCGAGAAGATCACCTATCGCCTGGCCCAGCGCCCGGGCAGCTACGTGATCCTCGAATACGTCCGCCCGGTCTACAAGCTCCTCGATGAGCCGAGGATCCTCACCACCCCGGCGCCGGCCAACGTGCTCGAGAAGAGTGGGGCCGATGTCAGCTTCCTCGCCGGGATGCTGGTCGACAAGTTCTGCTATCACCTGCCGCTGTATCGCCAGCATCAGCGCCTGCTGCAGAGTGGCATCCAGTTGAGCCGCAGCACCCTCACGACCTGGGTCGGGCGGGCCATCGATCTGTTGCGCCCCATCGTCGATGCCCAGGCGGAGCATCTGCTGCAAAGCCGCGTGCTGGCCATCGACGAGGTGCCGATCAAGGCCGGGCGCCAGGGCCAGGGCAAGCTGCGCCAGGCCTACTTCTGGCCGATCTACGGCGAGGACGACGAGATCGTCTTCCACTATGCGCCCTCGCGCGCCCACCACCATGTGCAGACCTTCCTCGGCGCGTTCAGTGCGACCCTGCTCAGCGATGGCTACGAGGCCTATGCAGCCTATGCCAGGCACAACGGGCAAGTGACTCACGCCAGCTGCTGGAGTCACTGTCGACGCGGCTTTGAGCAGGCCAAGGACGGCGAGCCCGCCGCCAGCACCGAGGCCCTGGCCCTGATCGGGGCGCTCTACCGTCACGAGGCGCTGATCCGCGAGCAGGGGCTCACCGGCCAGGCGAAGCTCGCCTACCGTAGCGCCCACAGCGCGCCGGTGGTGCAGGCCTTCTGGGCCTGGTGCGATCGCCAATGCCAGCGCCCGGATCTGTTGCCCAGCAGCCCCCTGGCGAAGTCCTTGCGCTATGCGCTGGCGCGCAAGGGCAGCCTCGAGGTGTTCCTGGCCGATCCCGCGGTGGCGATCGACACCAACCACCTCGAACGTGCCCTGCGCCCCATTCCCATGGGCCGAAAGAACTGGCTGTTTGCCTGGACGGAAATCGGTGCCGAACGCATCGGCGTCATCCAAAGCCTGCTGGTGACCTGTCGTCTCCAGGGGGTGGACCCCTATACCTACCTGGTCGACGTATTGCAGCGCATCAGCGTGCATCCGGCCAACCGCGTCAGCGAGCTCACACCGCGGCAGTGGAAGGCGAGGTTCGCCAGCAATCCCATGAAATCAGACCTGGCGCTGGCTCAGCAATAACGGCCTGGAATGGCCGCTCACCCATAAGCGTCGGTTCCCGTCAGTAGGGAGTGGAGCCGCCTCATCCTTGCCACCGACGACGACCCGGGCGGCCACGCCCTCGCCGCCAACTGATCGAAGCCATCGCTCGCGAAGCAGGCCGGAAAGGCCTGGCCTTGATCTGCCTCCAGTCCGCAGGGGAAGGACAGGACTGAAACGATTTCCTGCGCGCCCGCCGCGCTCAGGACTCCACCGGCCCCGCTCCCGCCTGATCCGCCGCCACCGTCCGTCGCCCCGTCCTCCCGGGCACTGTCGCGTTTCGTATCATAATAGCGGCAATACACTATATATGAAACGAAACAGGAGGCGTTGTCATGCCTAGACCCGGTGTCGCCCGCGAGCAGGTCTTCGAGACCGCCGACGCCCTCGTGCGTGAGGGTCAGAACCCGACCGTCGTTGCCGTGCGCTCTCGCCTTGGCGGGGGCAGCCCTAACACCATCACGCCGCTGCTCGCCGAGTGGAAGGCGCTGCACGAGCGGGGGCAGGCGGCGAGCCTGCCGCCCGTGCCGGAGCCCGTGGAGGCGGTCATGCGACAGGTTTGGGGCGCGGCCTGGCAGCAGGCGCAAGGCC
>JBAPYD010000284.1:0-2457 GCA_049284555.1 Chromatiaceae bacterium
GCTCGCTGGTGAGGCCCTCCAGGCGGTCGCCGAGGAGGTGGTAGAGGCTGTCGTCGAAGCGCATGACGTTCACCGGGGCCATGAGTCTCCCATCCTCGACCCAGTAGGTGCCGAAGCGGGTCATGCCGGTGACGCGGCAGTCGTTGGGGTCGGACCAGTTGCAGTACCAGAGGTTGCCCACGTAGAGGCCGGTGCCGAGGCGCCGCGGGATCTCCGACTCCCGGATGTCGCCCGCGTCCAGGGCCACGGACTCGGGGAAGCCCCCCGCGGCGTTGACCGGCTCCCCGTACTCCTTGGCGTCCCGGGCGTCCACCAGGCACCGCGCATGGCGGCCCCCGTCGATCAACGTGACGCTGTCGGGCCTCGCGAAGCCCTCGGGGGTGAAGCCCGGTCTGAGCCCCCGCTGGTTGTCCTCCCGGATGGTCACCCGGGGATCGAGGGTCCGTTCGCCGCGGACCAGCTTGAGGAGGGGGGTCTGGCGGGTGCGGTGGCTCTTGAGGTCGAACCCGCCCCAGGCGAGCATGTCCATGAGCTCACCGACTGCCGCCGGGGCCAGATAGGTCCGATAGCGCCCGGGCTCGAGGGTCCGGGCCGGGCGGGCGAGGATCTCGATCCCTTGACGCTGGGCCTCGATCTTCGCCGCGAGAGCCGACGCATCCCAGGCGAGCCCCGCGTAGGTCGCCTTCACCGCCCGGTCGCCGGAGAGATAGGTGCTCCAGTCCAGGTTGAAGCTCTGGGAGGCGTGCCAGTGTCGATGGCCCAGGGAGCTGGCGAGACCCTCGGCGATCTCGCCGGAGGCCCAGATCCCCACCAGGTCCAGGCCCTCCGCCAGGGCGATCAGCTCCCCGACGGCCTCGCGGGGATCGGGCGGCGTCTCGCCCACCCGCGTGTCGCTGCTCCAGGGGGCCTCGGCGTAGTTGAGGTAGGGGTCGTCCGGCACATGGGGGAGGCGCTCGCGAAGCCGGTCGAGCAAGTCCCGGGCGCGCGCCAGGTCCTGGGAGGGATCGCCGGTGAGGCCGCAGCTCCCATCCGCTTGTCGGGACCCCTCGATCAGGGTGAGTCCGAGGGAGGTGTCCCGGACGGAGCCCGCCTGGCGGATCCGGTTGCGGTTGAGGCGCACAAAGTCCGAGCTCTCGGACGCCAGGGAGCAGAAGAGCCGCTCCTGCCCGACCAGGCGACCGCTCAGCCGGTCGGCCAGCGCGAAAAATGCCTCCGGGCTCATTCCCCACCCCCGAAGCAGGCCACGTCGCGGAACAGGCAGGGGGGCGCCGCGTGACCCACGTACACCGCCTGATTGGGCTCTCCCTTGCCGCAGTTCTGCACCCCGCGGACCTCGCGGGTGTCGGGGCTTCCGACCCCGTCCAGGCTGCGCCAGAACGCCGCCGAGATACCCCGGTAACCGGGGTTGCGCACCAGGCCCCGGAGCTTTCCGTCCTCGATGAGGCGTCCCAGCTCGCAGCCGAACTGGAACTTGTTGCGGCTGTCGTCGATGGACCAGGAGCGGTTGGTATCCATGAGGACGCCCCGCTCGACCCGCCCGATGAGCCCGGCCAGGGTCTCCCCCCCGGGGCCCGGGGCGGGCTCGAGGTTGATGTTGGCCATGCGGTCGATCGGGGGGCGGTCCCAGCCGCTCGCCCGGGCATTGGCCGTGCCCGGCAGCCCCGCGCGGGCCTGGGACAGGCGTCCTCCCAGGGGGCGCTCCAGGATCCCTCCCCGGATCAGGTACTCGCGGGTGGCGGGGGTGCCCTCGTCGTCGGCGACCCCGGAGGCCAGCTCGCCGGGGACGGTCGGGTCGAAGGTGACGTTGAGGAGCTCGGAGCCGTAGCGGTAGGTGCCGAACATCTCGGGCGTCACGAAGCTGGTGCCCGCGTAGTTGCGCTCGTCGCCCAGGATGCGGTCCAGCTCCAGGGGGTGACCGATGCTCTCGTGGATCTGGAGGACCATCTGGCTGGGCAGGAGGATCAGATCCATGCGCGCCTCCGGGCACTCCGGGGCGTCGAGCAGCGCGATGGCCTCTTCCGCGATCCGGCCGGCGTCGGCGAGCAGGTCGACGGCGGCGACATGCTCCAGCCCGCCCTGCTGGGCCCAGTCGGCCCCGCCCCCATGGCGGCGCTGGGTCTGGCTGCCCGCGTTGGCCACGGCGACCAGGCCGGGGGTCACGAACTCCAGGGTCTGGGCGATGCGACCCCCGTCGGAGGTGACCAGGAGCTGGTCGACCCGACGCCGGGTGAGCCAGGCGGCCCAGTCGACGATCCGCTCGTCGATCGCCAGGGACCGGTTGGCGTCCTGGAGCAGGGCGATCTTGTCGGCCAGGGGCAGGTCCGCCCAGGGCCGCGTCACCGGGGAGCCGTAGTCGGCCTGGAAGGCGCTGCGGGGATAGAGGTCGGCGTCGAAGAGCCCGAGCCGGGCATGGGCCTCGGCCCATCCAAGCGCGCGCTCGGCGGCGGACCGCAGGCC
>JBAPYD010000285.1:0-2450 GCA_049284555.1 Chromatiaceae bacterium
GTCTGCGGCTCACCGGCCGATTGACGGGCGGCGCCGCCGCCCGCCGTCGCTACCAACCGGTGCTGCTGCGCCTGGAGCGTCCGACCCTTGGCGTCCCCTTTGATACCGCCGCCGCGGGCACCGCGCGGCGGCACACAACGAACGACCCAACGACCGAGGAAAGAAGATGAGCGCAGCAGTCGCCGAGATGCCCACCGAGGATCCCGTCCTCGAGACCGACTTCGCCCGCGAGATGGTCCGCCAGATGCGAGCCATCGACAGCTATGGCACCTACGATTCCTGGCCCACCGAAAAGATCCTGGAGCCCTTCGTTCTCACCAAGGAGAAGAAGCGCGAGATCCCGGTGATCGGTGACCCGGACGAGATCGTCATGGCCCGGGTCAAGGCCTTCTACAATGCCATCGCCGCCCTGATCGAGAAGGAGTGCGGCCTGATGGCCGTCCCCATGATCAACCTCACCCACGAGGGATTCGGCCGCGCCCTGATCACCGTGGGCAAGCTGGTGGTCATGGACCGCACCCTGCGCGACGTGCACCGGTTCGGCTTCCCGTCCCTGTCGAAGATGAAGGACGAGGCGGACAAGATCCTGTCGGTCGCCCTGGAGATCATCGGCGAGCACCCGAAGGTGGCGGGGATGTGAAGGACGAGTGGCGAGCTGCTAGTAGCGAGTGGCGAGGCGGAGATGGTGCGGTGGGCCAGAGTGTCGACCTCCTCACCAGCGATCGCCGCTCGGTGCCCTTGGAGTCCTCAAGCGCAGAGAGATGTTAGCCCCATGAACGAAGACGACATCAAGGCCCTCGAGAAGGCGGCGAGGAAGGCCAAGCGCATCGCCAGCGAGCGGGCGAGCGAGCTGCACGACCTGGTGGAGGACCGCCTCCCAGCCGCCTACGAGGAGATCCCCGGCATCGCCCAGGCCTGCTACGACGCCTGCCGCGCCTGGGCCGAGGCCGACGCGGCCCTCAAGGCCGTCAGCTCCGAGTCCGCATGACCTGAAACCCAGAGGTAGACCGCTATGAGCAACATCACCGGCATCACCCGCGGTGGGGTCCCGTGGATCCCGGCCTTCGTCACGGATCTGAACCAGACCCGCTGCATCGGCTGCGGTCGTTGCTACAAGGTCTGCCCCCGCGACGTCTTCGAGCTGATCGACCGCGACGACCTGGATCTGGACGAGATGGAGATGGACGATGAGGACGACGACGACTTCGACGAGGCCCCCGGCATGGTCATGAGCCTCAAGAACCTGCTGGACTGCATCGGCTGCCAGGCCTGCTCCCGGGTCTGTCCCAAGAAGTGCCTCTCCCACGAGCCCCAGCCCGTGGCCGCCTGAGACACCCCAGGAGGTCGGGCTTCAGTCCGACAGGGGTCGGTAGGTCGGGCCTCAGCCCGACCAGGACCTCAACCGACACCCGCCCTCCCCGCCCGACCTCCACCCGGCGCCGCACCACCCAAACCACCCAACCTGGCCCCGTCGAACCGACCATCACCATGCCAAGACCCGCCAAGCACGTCTTCGTCTGCACCCAGCAGCGTCCTCCCGGCCACCCCCGCGGCTCCTGCGCCCAGCAGGGCTGCCGCGAGGTCTACGAGGAGCTCCTCGCCCAGCTGGAGCGGCGCCAGCTCTTCACCAGCATCCAGGTCACGGCCACCGGCTGCCTGGGCCCCTGCACGGCAGGGCCGAGCGTCCTGGTCTACCCGGAAGGGGTCATGTACGGCGCGGTCCGCAAGGCCGACGTGGCCGCCATCTTCGACCAACACCTGCTGGGAGGCGAGCCCGTGGAGCGGCTCAAGGTCCCGGCGGAGCTCTGGTGACATGGGTGCCGCCCTCGCCCGGTTCGAGCAGGTCTCACCGCTGGCCCACGCGATCTGCCGCGCCCTGGCGGATGAGCTCGTCAAGCTCGGCTTTGCCCATGGATCCGTCCCCATCGGTGACCCGGACTCCGCCAGCTATCGCCTCGATCGGGACCCCGCCTCCGGGCTGGACAGCCTGGTGGGCGAGTGGCGCGACACCAGGGGCCAGAAGCAGGGTGGGCTGGTCTTCCACGGGGACGGGACCTTCTTCGTGGAGCACGACGTGATCCGCCCCCATCCCCGGGACCCACGCTGGTTCGTCGAGGCGGTGAACGCCTGGGGCCGGGGCCAGGATATCCGCGCCGAGCCCCGGCTCCTGCCGGTCGTCTCCTGAGGCCCCTGGAGATGAGCCAGCCCTTCCCACTCGCGTCATCCCCAGGGACCTGGCCGGCCTGGAACCGGCCCACAAGGGGGCGCGGCCGGGCAACCCGCGGGATCCGGTCATGAATCCGCCCAGGCTCATCCTCTACCACAAGCAGTCCACCAGCGCCCGAACACGCTTCCTGCGGCTCGAGCACGGCGGCATGTGCGGGCCCAAGCCCCTTCCGGCCGACGCCGTGCTAAGCGACGAGACCGACCCGTCGGCCACCGTCGTCAGC
>JBAPYD010000286.1:0-2729 GCA_049284555.1 Chromatiaceae bacterium
CTGCTCGCCTCCCTGCTCTTCGGGGATGCCTTCGAGGGGTTCCAGGCCATGGACTTCCTGCTGATCGCGGCGCTCGCGATCGGCGCCTTCATGCTCTTCCGCATGCTGCGCCGAGGGCGAGCGACACCCGCACCCTTTGGCGCCGGCGCCTTCGGCTCAGCCGTTCCGACGGGCGCGAGCCCGGGAGCGGCGGCCAATGCCTATGCCCGTGGTAGCAGCCCCGACCTGAGCGACCCGAGTGGAGCCGGCACGGCCGGGGCCGGCCCCCAAACGGGCGGCATCATTCCGCCAGCCATGGGCTCTATGCCTCCCGAAGCGGCGGGGACCGATCAGTTCCCCCCCTGGTTCGACGATGCCTCCTTCATCGACGGGGCCAAGACCCACTTCATCCGGCTCCAGGCCGCCTGGGACCGGGCCGACTTCCGGGACATCCGCGACTACACCACCCCCCAGCTCTTCGCCGAGCTGCAGCGGGAGCGGGAGCGTCTCGGCGGGACCCAGTACACCGAGGTGGTGCGCCTGCAGGCGGAGCTCCTCGCCATTCAGCGGGACGACGACATGGCGGTGGCCAGCATCCGCTTCTCCGGCCTGATCCGCGAGGAGGAGCAGGGCGTCGCCCAGGAGCTCGACGAGGTCTGGCACGTCCAGCACCCCTGGGCCAGCCCCGAGGGCGACTGGCACATCGCCGGCATCCAGCAGGTCTAACCGCCTCGGGCCCCAATACGACCGCCACGCCCCGGCAAGGGACTGCCGGCCCGGGCGGCAACGCCAAGCACTGCGAGATTCCGTCCCTTCTGCTCGACGAGCGGGCAGCGCGTGTCGCTTCCCGGCTCCCTTCGATGGAGGCATGCCGGAAGCGCGCTCCGCGAGCCCGGCAACGCCGGCGGAGAAGCTCGACGGCGTCCTGGAATACCTGGCCAACAGGGGCAGACTGATGCCCTTCCCCAGGAAGAGACTCAATCGGCGTTGGCGCCTGCCCCCCCTTGCAGAGGGTGTGACAAAAGCCCCCTCCCCCTTGCAGGGGCCGGGGTGGGGGTAGAGACCGTCCATCTCATTGATTCCAAGATCATCACCCCCATCCCACCCTTCCCCCTTCGAGGGGGAAGGCGCTTGCAGGGGAGCTTTTGCGACACCCTCCCACTGGGCGAGGGCGGGGTGAGGGATCGTCCGTGGCGCGCGGAACTTTCCTGTCCTGGGGTGGCGCGGGCGCCATGGGCGTCAGCGCCATGCCTCAGCTGGCCGTGTGACGGGCCTCCTTGGCCACTGGATCCCGGCAATCCATTCCGGGATGACAGCGGTGGATGCCTGGAGCCTCGTCGTTCCGGCAAGGCCTGCCCCGGCAGAGCCTGCCGGGGGAATGCCGGAACCCAGGCGCCATGGACGTCACTACCACGGTTCCCGCAAGCTGAGGAATAAGGCGAATCACCTTGGCCGATCAACTGCCCCCACCATCAGCACCCGGAGCACACTGACATGAGCTGGAAGACCGCCTACCGATCCTTCTACTACCAGGGCGCCCCGGAGCCGGAAGACCTGGAGCTGAAGCCAGGGGAGACCGCCATGCTCTGCATCGACGTGCAGAACTATGGCATGGCTCCCAAGGAGGACCCGTCGGAGCAGGCCCGCTGGCAACCCTTCTTCGAGCGCATGACCAACACCGTGATCCCCAACATCCGCGCGCTACAGGATGGGTGCCGCGCTCGGGGCCTGGACGTCATCCACGCGCGCATCGCCTGCCTTCTGGAGGATGGTCGCGACCGCTCCCTGAGCCAGAAGATGCCTGGCTGGAACAACCTGCTCATGCCCACGAGCTCGGAGGAATCCCAGATCGTCCCCGAGCTGACTCCCCTGCCGGGCGAAATCGTCGTCACCAAGACCACGGACAGCGCGCTCACCGGCACCAACCTGCGCTTGGTGCTGGCCAACATGGGCATCCGTAACGTGCTGGTGACCGGGATCTACACCGACCAGTGCGTCTCCTCCACGGTCCGGAGCCTTGCCGACGAGAGCTTCCAGGTGGTCGTGGTCGAGGACTGCTGCGCCGCCGGCACCGACGAGCTGCATCGCAGGGAGCTGGAGATCATCAACATGATCTACTGCCACGTCCTTTCCAGCGCAGAGCTGAGGAAGCTCATGCGATGGGATTGAACCGTCGGTTAGAAGCGTGTTGTTTATCGGCGTAACGTCGATACCAGACGCCCGACACTGACGCCGCCGATCTCACCCGCGCGCGGCGCCCGCTTCATTCGGTACTGGCAGGGCCAATGCGGGTGCATATCGCACCCAGCCCTAAGCATGCGACGCTGGATCATCCGATCTTGGCGATCGAGACTACGCGATGATCCAGACTCTGCGAGTCTGGCGCCACGTCCGCGCCTAGCGCGTCGACGTATTGTTCCACCCGCACTTGGAGGGTGCCCAACTCGGGGGCATGGATCAGGCAGCGCCGCCCACCCTCGTCGATCTGCGCATCGAGCAGTGCATCGCGCATCAGGGAGACTGAAGGGGCCGGCCCGTCGATGTTGTAGATGGCATCGTTGAGCATGATCGCAGCACGGGAGTCGACCCGCAGGGTGCAGCGTGCATCTGGATCAGCCATCAACCGCGTGCTCCGGAATGAGCGCGTCTTGCCGACGCTCGAGCCCCATTGCGGGGCAAGCTCGCGCAGGAACCCGACTAGCTCCGGGTCCGTCATCAGCGCGCCCACCACCGCACGCACACTTTTCTCG
>JBAPYD010000287.1:0-2500 GCA_049284555.1 Chromatiaceae bacterium
GGGTGAAGCCGCTCCGGCCGCCGCGCGCCTTGTGGGCCCGAGGGCCATCCGGTAAGGTGCCCCCATGCGATTCGCGGAATCGGACACCGGCGGCGGATACCGGATCGAGGCCTATGGCCCCGAGGGCATCCGGGTGGCCGGGCGCACCCTCAGGACCGGCCTCGTCCTGACCTCCGCGCACCTCATCGAGGGCTGGGGGCCCGCCGAGCCCTCGGGGCTCGACGCCGGGCATCTCGGCCCGCTGATCGAGCTCGAGCCCGAGCTGATCCTGCTCGGCACCGGGCCCACCCAGATCTTCCCCGACCCCGCGGTCTACTTCCGGGTCCTCGAGCGCGGGATCGGACTCGAGATCATAGACACCGGCGCCGCCTGCCGCACCTACAACATCCGGGTGGCCGAGGGGCGCCGGGTGGCCGCGGGCCTGCTGCCCCTGTCATCCGGCGCACCGTCAACCTGAAGGGACCACCCCATGGACCGCAAGATCATCCTCGGCGTCGTCGGCGCCGCCCTCCTCGGGTTCTTCGCCGTCCTGCTACTGATCCCCCCCACCATCGACGACGGGGAGGTGCGGCTGCCCTGGCGCACCGCCACCAACGCCGCCGGCCAGACCCAGGTCTTCGGCTTCACCCTGGGGGAGACCAGCCTGGCCGAGGTGCGGGAGCTGTTCGGTCAGGAGGGCACCATCAACCTCTTCGAGACCCCGGGCCGCCCCGAGCGCTACGGGGTCGAGGTCTATTTCGAGCAGGTCTATCTCCAGAGCCTCCGGGCCGACTTCGTGATCACCCTGGACGTCGACCAGTCGACCCTGGGGGCCATGTACGAGCGGGGGCTGCGCATCAGCCAGCTCGGCAGCGGCTCCAAGAAGATCAAGCTGGACCCCGTCGACGTGGAGGCCCTCCTCCCCCGCCCCATCCGCTCCATCACCTACCTTCCCCAGGCCCGCCTCGACGAGCCCCTGATCGAGCGACGCTTCGGCACCCCCGCCGAGCGGCGCACGGAGCCCGAGACCGGCATCGTCCACTGGCTCTATCCCGAGCGGGGCATCGACATCGCCCGGGACCCGAAGGGCAAGGTGGTCATCCAGTACGTGAGCCAGTCGGACGTCGCCCAGCTCCTGGCCCCCTTTGGGGAACGCTGATTTCTTGCTTCGTTCTCGCGGCGCTCAGGTTCCCGTCATCGGCGATCCGTCCCTTCCTCCCTCAGCCTCTCCAGCACCCAACCCGCGAAGCGCCCATACAAGGCGACCGCCGGGTCCACGGCCGCGATCACCCGGTCCAGATCGATCTCGTCGTACAGGTGGGTCAACACGTTCCGCATGCCGCAGGCCGCCACCAGCTCGGAGGCGATCCCCGGCGCCAGCACGCCCGCCCGCTCCAGGGCACTGAAGACCTCCCGATAGCTGGCGGGCAGCGTCTCGCCTCGGGTCTTGACGAGCTGGAGCGCGATATCGGCAGCCGATTCGCACAGAAGCTGCAGCAGCCGCTCCACGGCGTAATGCTCCCGGCGGCGACCCGCCCCGTCGAGCCCCGCGTAGCCCCGCAGGTCCAGGAGATAACGGTTCAGGAATCCCAGCTTGCGCTCGATCCGCTCCTTATCGAGCCTCGCCATAGAGGGCCTCCCGCTGTTGGCGGCGGAACCATTCCGAGTCCGCGTAAAGGAAGAACGCCCGGTCCCGCTCGCGCTCGAACGCCCCGGATTCCGACTCGAAGAGACACCGGCCGTCGCGAAACACGCGGTAGCGCATCAACGGGGACAGATCCGGCGTCAGCAACAGCAGGTCCACCGGCCGGGGCGCCCAGAGCGTCTCCAGCTCCGCCTGCCACCCGCCTTGCTCCAACAGGGTCGGTTCGGAGCGCGTCAGCACCGCCACGTCGACGTCGCGCGGCTCTTCCCCCCGGGCAGCCGAGCCGAACACAACCACCAGCTCCCAACCCTTGCGGCGCGCGAGGGCCATCACCGGGGGCGACGCCAATTCCAGTCTTGCCTGGTCTTGCGCATTCGATGGGTTCATGTCGTCCCTCATAGCCCTCTCACCCACTTCGGCTCAGCCCCGGTTGACGCAGGAGCGATACACCCTCCCTGCCCATTCTAGTTCTCTCCCTGATCCTCCAGCAGAGGCCGGTCGTCCAGCCCCAGGGCGGGGATGGGGGCGAGTCCGGCCCCGACGATGCCCTGGAGGGAGCCGTACATGGCGGAGGTGCTGCCGATGACCCGCTGGATCTGCTTCTCGCGCTCGGCCCATTGCCGCTCCATGGCGCGGCGCTCTTTGTTGAGCTGGCCCTGCATGGCCTCGAAGGCCTCGACGATGGCCTCCACCCGCTGGCGGAACTCGTCGCCCGAGAGGTACTGGTAGAGGAGCTCCATCTTCTCCCCCTTGCCGGCGGTGGCGGCCCGGGCGTAGGCCACCTGGATCAGCTGCTCGCGCAGGGCCACGGCCAGGGCCGGCCAGGTTCGGAGCCCCGCGACCCAGATACCCTCGATGCGCGCGAACCCCTCGACC
>JBAPYD010000288.1:0-2350 GCA_049284555.1 Chromatiaceae bacterium
GGCGCGGCCGGCGCCCCGTCGTCCTCGGACGCCGCCGTCCTGGGCGATCTGGAGCCACCGCCGCTTCCCTTGCCGCCGCTGCCGCAGTCGGCGCCGCTGCTCCCGATATAGGGGATGTCGGAGCGCCCGCAGGCCCCCAACACCACGCCCTCGGGGGGATCCTGCACCAGGGGCTCGTTGGGCATGGCGAGCATGAACTCACCCCATACGCGGAGCGCGCCGGACCCTCCGGCCAGCCCCATGGGCTTGTAGTCGTCCCGCCCGACCCAGACCACCGCCACCTTGTCACCGCTGAATCCGGCGAACCAGCTGTCACGCATGTCGTCGGTGGTGCCGGTCTTTCCGGCCATGGTCATCCCCTCCGGGAGGCGCGCGCCCAGCCATTTGGCGGTCCCCTGGCGAACCACCTGCTGCATGGCCCAGGTGGTGAGATAGGCCGCCGCCGGGTCCACCGCCGCCTCCACGGCCAGGGGATAGCGGTTCAGGGGGCGCCCGTTCTGGTCCATGACCTCCCGGATCGCGCGAAGCGGGGCCCGATAGCCGCCGGCGGCGATGGTCTGATACATCTGGGCCACCTCCAGGGGCGACAGGGACACCGCGCCGAGCAGGATCGCCGGCACCGTCTGGATCCGACGCTGGGCCCCGAGACGATAGAGGGTCTCGGTCACCCGCTTCACCCCCAGGCTCATCCCCAGGTTGACGGTGGCCAGGTTGAGGGAGCTCGCCAGCCCCCGATACAGGGGGATGTAGCCGTTGACCGAATGATCGTAGTTCTTGGGCGACCAGATCTTGTCCCCCACGCGCATGGAGAAGGGCTGATCGGGGATGCTGGTGGTCAGGCTGTAGCGATCGGGATCCGAGAGGGCCGTCAGATAGACCGCCGGCTTGACCAGGGAGCCGATGGAGCGCACCGCGTCCAGCGCCCGATTGAAGCCCGCGTAGCCGCTCTGCCGCCCGCCCGCGAGGGCCAGGACCTCCCCCTGGGCGACCGAGGTCACCACGGCGGAGGTCTCCAGGGTTCCGGGGCGCATGCGCCGGGACTTTTCCAGCTCGGCCAGCTTCTTGGGCAAGGCCTTCTCGACCGTGTCCTGGATCACCGGGTCCAGGGTGGTGAACACCCGCAAGCCCTCGGAGCGCAGGTCCTCGTCCCGATAGTCCCGCTGGAGCTGGCGACGCACCAGCTGGATGAAGTCCGGATAGTCGCCCGCCGCGCGGCCGCCCCCCTCCCGCAGGCCCAGGGGCGCCTGCTTGGCCCGCTGACCGTCCTGCGCCGTGATGACACCGTCCCGGACCATGAGGTCCAGCACCAGGTTGCGGCGCTGCAGGGCCGCGTCGGGGGAGCGTCTCGGGTCGTACTTCGCGGGGGCCTGGACGAGACCGACCAGCAGCGCGGTCTCGGGGATACCCAGCTCGTTCAGGGGACGGTTGAAAAAGAAGCCGCTCGCCAGTCCGAAGCCGTGGATGGCCCGGCTGCCGTCCTGGCCCAGGTAGATCTCGTTCGCATAGGCCTCGAGGATCTCGTCCTTGCTGTAGCGCCGCTCGAGCAGCAGGGCCATGTAGGCCTCGTTGAGCTTGCGCTTGACGGTGCGATCCGACGACAGGTAGAAATTCTTGACCAGCTGCTGGGTCAGGGTGCTGGCACCCTCCACGACGCCACCGGCCCGGAGGTTGTGGACGAGCGCCCGCAGGATACCGCGAGGGTCCACGCCTCCATGGCTGAAGAAGCTGCGGTCCTCCACCGCCAGCAGCGTCTTGACGAGCAGATCCGGCAGGTCCTTGCGCCGCACCAGCACCCGGTCCTCGTTGTGGGCCGGATAGATGCTCGCGATCAGCACCGGGTCCAGACGCGCGAGCGGTGGATCCGCCCCGCCCTCGCCGTCCTTCAGGGACGTCACCTGACCCCCGGCGAGATCCAGGTCCAGCAGGCGCTGCGGCTCCTCGCCATCCCAGAATCGGAAGGCCCGGGTGTGCACCAGGAACCGGCCCCCGTCCCGGTGGTAGGAGCCCGGCACCGTGGGCTGGGCCAGAGGCCGATAGCTCAGACGGTCCAGCTCGCCCTGGACCTGCTCCGCCGTCAGGGGCCGATTGGCGTAGAGCTCGAGGGGGCGGGCGTAGACGCGGGCCGGCAGGGCCCAGCGCTGACCCTCGAACTTGCCGCGGACCACCCGGTCCAGGTGGACGCCATAAAGGACGCCGGCGAGTCCCACCGCCAGCGCGATCAGCAGGAGGAGGCGCACGATCACGCCCCCGCGGCTGCGGCGCCAAGGGGGAGGTCCGTTGCGGCGGAGTCGTCGGGGCTCGGCCCGGGGCGGCACGGCCACGATCAGGGTCGGCCCGCGCACGGGTACGA
>JBAPYD010000289.1:0-1521 GCA_049284555.1 Chromatiaceae bacterium
AGATAGAGCAGGGTCGCGCCGACGATGCCCCACAGAGGCGGCGTCCCCCAAATGGCCAGGCCCAGCAGGATCAGCGCCGACACCACCTGCACCCCGAGCCCCAAACGCAGCAGCCGCTCCGCCCCCCAACGGACCACCAACCTTGCATTCTGGCTAGTCACCACCATCGCCAGGGCCACGTTCGCCCCGAAGAAGACCCCGAACCATCCCACCGGCACCCCGTGCAGCTCGATGTAGACGAAGGGCGAGGTGACGATATAGGTCATCATGCCGCCGAAGGAAAAGGCCCCGGTCAGCAAATACCCAAGGCCGACGCGATGTCTGAGTAAGGTCAGGTAATTGCGCAGGACCCGAGCCAGCTCGGGCGGGTGGCGATCCGCGTGCAGAAGGGTCTCCGGGATCAGCCGAAAGAAGAGCCCGCTCGCCGTCAACCCCAGAACCAAGAGCGCGACGAAGACCCAATGCCACTCCAGATAGGAGACGATGGCCCCGCCGATCGACGGTGCCAGCAGGGGCGCCAGCGCCGTCGTCAACATCACCAAACTCATCACCCGCGCGTAGTGATCGCGCTCGAAGAGATCCCGCACCAGGGCCGGCACCGTCACCGCCACCGCCGCACCCCCCAGCCCTTGAACGGCGCGCCCCAACAGCAGCGTCTCCATCCGCTCGGCCAAGACACACATGAGCGCACCCAGACAAAAGAGCGCCAACCCACCGCCGATGGTCGCACGCCGTCCGAGCACGTCCGAGGCGGGGCCCAGAACCAATTGGGCCAGAGCAAAGACGCCCAGATACGCGGTCACGCTCAGCTGCGCCAGCTCGATCGTCGAGTCCAGGTCCTGCGCGATCGCGGGCAGGCTCGGCAGATACATGTCGATGGCAAAGGGCGTCAGGCCGGAGAGCAGACCAAGCGTGAGGAGCGTCGAGAGACGAATCTGCATGGGCCCTCCGGGCCGCGGTGGGCCCGCAGGCCGCAGATGAACGCGGGAACAAGCGAGACAGAGTAACGATCCGGACTGACCTGTGCCAGCCCGTGGCCCCGGACCCGTCGCAGCCTGAAGCCCCGAAAAACCCTCGTTCGCCAAGACGCGCCGCCCCCAACACGCTCATGCCACCACTCCCGCGGCGTCACGCCTCTCCCGGCGCTCCGCGCCGCGTGCCGCCGTCAACTTGCATGACGAACGAGGCGTGGAACGACTCCAGCCCGACACCGGAACCGCGAGGGTAGCGAGCTTGCTCGTGGGCATGTGAGCGGCGAGCCGGTCACCCTGCCCGTCGGAACCTATCGCGTGGTCGTCAGCGGCGGCGACAGCCGCACTATTGATGGCGTGATGGTCCCCGCCGGCGGCAGCCTAGGGATCGACATCGATCGGGAGAGTGCAGAAAAGGTAATAGCCGATTAGGCTTTTAACTCAGCTGACCAAGATCGCGCCGCACGCGGCGAGCTGCTGGCCGGCGACGACCACGCCGGCGAGGAGACGGCCGAGTTCGTGTTCGGCTATCGTTGCGAGGGGTTTATGC
>JBAPYD010000290.1:0-2303 GCA_049284555.1 Chromatiaceae bacterium
TCCGCGGCAGACCTCCAAGCCCAGCTCATCGCCAAGGACACTTTCCTGCGCATCATGGCGGCGACCGTCAAGCTGATTCCCAGCGGGCACGAGTTCTTCGTGGAGGGTCGGGAGACGATCCTGGACGCCTCCGTCCGGGCGGGGCTCAAGCTCAACTACGGCTGCGCGAGCGGCAACTGCGGAACCTGCAAGGCGCGGGTGCTGGGCGGCGAGGTGTGGAAGATCCGGGACCACGACTATGTGCTGAGCGAGCGGGAGAAGCAGCTCGGCTACATCCTGACCTGCTCCAACACCGCGGTAACCGACGTCGTCCTCGAGGCCGCGGAGGCCCTCACCGTCGCGGACCTGCCCCATCAGCAGATCCGTGCCAGCCTTCTCAAGCAGGAGCGCATCGCCCCCCATCTGGTCTCCATCAGCGTCCAGACCCCCCGCACCCAGACCCTGCGCTTCATGGCCGGCCAACGCGCCCGGCTGAGCCTGGAGAACGGCGCCACCCGGGAGCTGTCCATCGCGAGCTGCCCCTGCAACGGACGCAATCTCTGGTTCTACGTGCGCGAGGCCGAGGACGCCTTCGCCCAGACCCTGTTCGCCGGCCTGCACCCCGGACACCTGATCCAGGTGGAAGGCCCCCACGGGGACTTCGTACTACGGGAAGACTCGCCGGAGCCGGCGGTCTTCGTGGCCATCGGTGACGGCATCGGTCCCGTCAAGAGCCTGATCGAGCACGCGGTCTCCATCGACGTGATCGAGTCCTTCCACCTCTACTGGGGAACGGAGTACCCGGAGGGACACTATCAAGGCAAATGGGGGCGGGCACTGAAGGAGTCCCTGGACAACTTTTACTTCACCCCCCTCATGAGCTCCGACCCCCGGGATCTGCTGGCGGTCATTCGCGCCGACCTGCCGGAGCTCGGCTCCCTGCGCTTCTACCTGGCCGGGCCCGGACCCGGCATCGAGTCCATGAGGACAAGCTTACGGGACCTCGGTGTGCCGGAAGATCGGATCGCCATCGAGGCGACCGAGAGCTGATCGGCCCGATCCGCGGCGGCCCCGAGGACCGAGGCCGCGCCATCGAGGGCTAGCGGTCGCCCCGACGGCAGGGCGCCTGGGGATCGCGCTGAAGGAGCAGCACGTAGTTCACGCCCATCCGCGTCCCACCAGCGATGGACCAGGCGCTCGAAATAGGCGACCTCGTCCGGGTCGACGCTGGAGGCTTTCGGGGTCTGGGTGGTCATGAGTCGAGGGTCTTGCTCCCTACCCCCTGGTCGCTACCAGGGAAAGCGCCGAAAATTTGAACCTTCGCCTGTGGCGACAAGGTCGTTGCGCGAGGTGGGAGTTCGGCGGGCGGGCGAGGCGGGTGACATCAGTAGCGTTTTCTAATACTGTAACGGCCCCACGGGGTTGTGCCCCCGCCGAGCCCTCATCGACGGGCGCCCAGGAGTCTCACTCGACATGCGGAAGACATCCCCGATGCTCCAGAAGCTCAAACGTTTCTCGACCTCCCTGCTGCCCGTGGACTCCAACCGCCGGGGGGAGTGCAATCGCTGCGGTGCCTGCTGCCAGCTTCCCTTCCCCTGCCCCTTCCTGCGTTTCGATGATCAGGGGCTAAGCAGCTGCGCGGTCTACCATCTTCGCCCGCCAAGCTGCCGCAAGTACCCGCGAACCGCCTCGGAGCACATCACCCAGGATCGGTGCGGTTACTACTTCGAGCAGTCGAATTCGGTCACGGTCGCCGCACCCGCCCTCGACCCGGCGGCGAACCGCTAGCCGCATCCGGGCCGTCGTATCGGCCTCGCCCCCTGGGGCGACGGGGAGCCCTCAATCCAGGTCGTCGTAGGCCTCCAGATCCAACTGGAGCAGTACCGCCTTGCGCAGCAGCTTGCGCTCCTTCTGGACCGTGGCCTTGAGCTGGGCCACCTCCGCCTCCAGCGCCCTCAGACGCCCCTCCCAATCGCCGTGAGGTTTGGGCACGGGCTCTAGGGTCTCAGAGGCCTCCGACTTCTCTCCCCCGGAAGGGGGCAGTAAGCGTATCGGCTCGGCCAGCTCGGATCGCCCCACCTCGTGCTGTAGCTCCTCCACGACGATCTGGACATCGTCCTCCGTCAGGAGGTGGCGCTCCTCGATGCAACCGAACAACAGCAGACGGTCCCCCAGGGTATTGATGCGCCGCGGCACCCCGCCCGTGTGCTCGTGAACGGCCGAGAAGACCTTGGGATCCAGCTCGGGGTCACCACTCCAGTCCACCCGCTGGAGCCGGAACTCCATATACTCGCGCGTCTCCCGCGCATTGAGGGGCTCCAGGT
>JBAPYD010000291.1:0-2589 GCA_049284555.1 Chromatiaceae bacterium
ACTTGACCGTCATTGAGGCCGAGCAGCTCTTGAGCGCCGCTCGGGCCGCCGGCTTCCGGGTAGCGGACAGACTCGTCGACGCCTTCTTAGCCCGGCTCCGCCAAATCCAGCAACCTGACTGATCCCGTCTCACGAATACCGGCGGGTCGCGGCCCCGGTGGCCCCTTCTCTGCCGGACTCCAACCTTATTTCGACCGCGCCATCGGTATGCCCACCTCGACAGCCGACAAGCTGACCGCGATCGTCACGCAGATCGCCGCGCAGGGAAACGCCGATGTACTACGCCTCACGGTGCTGCAGAAGTGGTTCGAGCGCCCCGGGCGGCTGCCGGCGTTCGCACTCTGGGTGGCCTCGCGGGCAGTTGAGCAGGGCCGTTACTCGGGGAAGTCGGCCTCGGACCTCTTCGCGGAGACCCAGACGTTGTTGCGGCACCGGGGGTCAGGGGGCGGGCTCGACCGGGATGCGGCCGAACGCCTCCATCACCAGCTCCGGTCTTACCAGAGCAACTATCAGAAGCTGAAGTGGGGGGCCGCGCGGGTGGTCAAGGACGCTAACCTCCTGTTGATCGAGGATGCCCTGGCGATCTGCCTCTGGCACGCCAATGCCCCCTCCTTGGGCTACAAACTCGCGGTCGACTATTCCGCGCACTACGACCCCCGCTACGGCACGGGGCTGAACGGCCCCTCCCGTGACCGGCTGCAGGAATGGGAGCCGTCACCACGCAGCCCCTGACCTTCATTGCCCGGAACGCCGCGGAACCTGGCGGAGATTTACGGACTGAACGGGTCTCGGCGGGGGCAGCACAGCTTGTACCATCGGATCTTGGTTCCCGTTCGCTCAGGCCCGGCTGCTGCGCCAGCGTGGGCCTACGTCGGTACCTCGTTGCCGGGCTGCGGGGCTCGGGTGCGGAACCGGCCCGAACACGCTGACGGTTAGGTCGCGAGCTCCAAGATGTGCAGCGCCGCCTCACCGGCCACAGCAGAGCTTGTATTTTCTACCGCTGCCGCAGGGACAAGGCTCATTCCGCCCTGTGCCGGCAAATTTCTTTACCACGCGTGCCCTCGGGGCTGGAGGCAGACCAGGACGCACTGGACCATTTTGTGATGGGACCATCCTGGACGGGTGGTGCAGCGCCGGAAACATCTCTTGATGGCGCTGGATCATCGGGATGACGACACCGCGGTTAAGATCCTCGAATTCCGCATCATCCATGCCGAACGCCTGCTACATTTTGGTCAAAAACCCCTCTCGACTATCCTGCGGCAGTATCGCGAGATTCCAACAAAGCTGGCTCAGCTTAAACGCCCGCTCCAAGTCTTCAGGCGAACCATCAGATGCGTCGATCAACGGCTGGGCGAAACGGGACATGGCGTCTGCAAAGCCACCCATAGCACGATCTCTCCGGAAAGCGTGGAAGGTCAAGGCCGTAGCGCCGAGTATCTCAGATCCGGGTCTGAACGGCCCTGTTTCGGCTGGCGCGCCCGCACACACTGATGATGCGGGTATCCGCTGCCGTGCTAACCTCTCAGGTCTCTTCCCTCCCTGATCCGAAGATCGTGGCCCCAGAAAACCCGCGCTGGATCATGCACCTGGACATGGACGCCTTCTTCGCCGCGGTGGAGCAGCGCGACGATCCCGGGCTTCGGGGACGTCCCGTGGTGGTCGGGGCCCTGCCCGGGGGGCGCGGCGTGGTCGCCACCTGCTCCTACGAGGCGCGGCGCTTCGGGGTGCGCTCGGCGATGCCGATCAACGAGGCGTATCGGCGCTGTCCGGACGGGGTCTACCTGCGCCCCCGGATGTCCCACTACCAGGCCGTCTCCCGCCAGTTCCGCACGGTCCTGGACTCCTTCACTCCCGTCGTGGAGCCCATCTCCATCGACGAAGCGTTCCTCGATATGTCGGGGCTCGAGGGTCTCTTCGGCCCGCCCGAGGCCATCGGCCGACGCATCAAGGAGGCCGTGCGCGCCGCGGTGGGATTGACCGCCTCGGTTGGCATCGGTCCCAATCGGCTGGTGGCCAAGGTCGCCTGCGACTACCGCAAGCCAGATGGCCTGGTCGTGGTGGCGCCCGAGGAGATCCTGGGCTTTCTGGGGCCGCAGCCGGTGGGCGTCCTGCGCGGCGTCGGCCCCCGGACCCTCCCGATCCTGGAGCGACTCGGGCTGCGCACCGTCGCCGACCTGCGCCGCTTGTCGCTCACCGAGCTGCAGCGCCATCTTGGTCCTCGCGCGGCGACAAGCCTCTATCAGCAGGCGCGGGGGATCGCCTCCGACCGGGTCGGGGAGCCGGGCCCGCGCAAGTCCCTCTCCAAGGAGACCACCTTCGGCGAGGACGTGAAGGACCGCCAGGTGCTGCACGACACCCTGCGCGACCTGGCGACAGAGGTCGCAGCAGCGGCGCGGCGGGAGGGTATCGCCGGGCGCACGGTCGTCCTCAAGATCCGCTTTGCGGGCTTCGAGACCCACACCCGGCAACGGCGCCTCGACCACCGAAGCGACGACGGCCGCACCCTGTTTGCCGTCGCCCGGGCCGTTTACCAGGCCGGTCGCTGGGAGGGGCGGCCCGTGCGCCTGATCGGGCTCGGGATCGGCG
>JBAPYD010000292.1:0-2658 GCA_049284555.1 Chromatiaceae bacterium
TGTACATTGCCGAGACCGTCCGCGAGCGCCGCCGCGGCAATCCCGCTCCCGTTCTCCCCGCTGCCGTTGCCTGAATGAACACGATGCGATCGTGGACGAATAGGCCGGGGGGACTGAACGCTTACGATCATCAACGAGTCCCAATCCGTCGACGTCTTCGCCGACCAGCTGCTCAACATGCTCAACCAGGGCGCGCTGTCGCTCATGGTCTCCATCGGTCACCGTACCGGTCTTTTCGACGCCATGGCCGAGCTGCCGCCGGCCTCGGTGGACGACATCGCGTCCCAAGCCGGTCTGACCCCGCGCTATGTCAAGGAATGGCTCGCCGCGATGGTGGCCGGGGGCATCGTGCGCTATGCGCCGCGGGAGCAGCTTTACCAGCTTCCGGACAGCCACGCGGCCTTGCTGACGCGCACCGCCTCACCGGACAACATCGCCGTGTTCGCCCAGTACATCGGCGTGCTCGGCCAGGTCGAGGACCGCATCGTCGAATGCTTCCGACTCGGGGGCGGGGTCGGCTACGAGCACTATCCCCGCTTTCACGAGGTGATGGCGGAGGACAGCGGCCAGACGGTGCTGGCGGCCCTGGACGCGCGCATCCTGCCGCTGCTCGGCGCCGAGGTGCTGGATGCGCTGGAGCGCGGGATCCGGGCGCTCGACATCGGCTGCGGCCGCGGTCGGGCGCTGCTGCATCTGGCGGCGCGATTCCCGAGCAGTGAGTTCGTCGGCTACGACCTCTCGGAGCCTGCCCTGACCGAGGCCCGTCGGGAAGCCGAGCGAGCCCGGCTGAGCAATGTCCGATTCGAGCCTCGCGACCTCACCGGCTTCCACACCGGGGCCGATCCGGACGCCTTCGACCTCGTCACCGCGTTCGACGCCATCCACGACCAGGCGGCACCCCAGGACGTGCTCGGCGGCGTCCACCGCACCCTCCGACCCGGCGGGACCTTCCTCATGCAGGACATCCGCGCCTCGAGCCACCTGGAGAACAACCTGGAGCACCCCATCGCCCCCCTGCTCTACACCATCTCGACCATGCACTCCATGACCGTCTCGCTGGCCCAGGGCGGCGCGGGCCTGGGGACCATGTGGGGCGAGGAGTTGGCGTTGGAGATGCTCCGCGAGGCTGGCTTCGATCAGGTCGCCGTTCACCATCTGCCCCACGACTTTCAGAACAGCTTCTACCTGATGCGCAAGGCGGCTCAATGACATCCCGCGGGTGAGTTGGTGAAGGCATGGACTCCAACGGTGGATGTGCCCATCATGTCGCCAACTCGCTCGTGCCCCTTGGCGCCGGCGGCTCCCAGGCGAAACGAGACACCGCCGCGCCAGCACCATGTATTTCTATGAGTTTGTCGGCTTCATCGCCGCCTGCATGGCGCTCAATGCGCTGTCCATTGACATCATGCTTCCGGCGCTGCCGGACCTGACTGCCGACTTCGCCCTCCAGGACCCCAACCAGAGCCAAGCGGTCATCGCCGTCTATCTCGTCGGCATGGGCCTGTCGCAGCTCTTTTACGGCCCCCTGTCCGACCGCTTCGGGCGCCGGCCGGTGCTCATCGGCGGGCTGACCCTGTTCTCCCTCGCCGGGCTCCTGTCGGCGTTCACCCAGGGCTTCTCCATGCTGCTCTTGGCGCGCTTCGTTCAGGGCGTGGGCGCCGGGGCACCGCGCGTCGTCGCCTTCTCGCTGGCGCGCGACAGCTACTCGGGTCCCCAGCTCGGGCGGGTCCTGTCGTTGGCCGTGATGTTGTTCATGGCGGCACCCATCCTCGCCCCGTCCCTCGGCCAGCTCATCCTGCTGGTGGCCCCGTGGCGCTGGGTGTTCGGCGCCCTGGTGCTCGGAGGCGGCATCCTGCTCGTCTGGGCGCTGTTGCGGCTCGAGGAAACCCTGCCGGTCGAGCGGCGCCGGTCCATTTCGCCCCGGGCAGTTCTGGAGAGCTTCCGCATCACCATCACGACGCGTGCCGCCGTGGGCTATACGCTGGCGCTGGGCCTGGTCATGGGCTCCCAAATGGGCTTCGTCATCTCGGCCCAGCGCATCTTCATGGACATCTTCGACACCGGCGGCAGCTTCACGCTGCTGTTCGCCCTCGTGGCCTTGGCCATGTCCGTGGCCGCCTTCACCAACTCGCGGTTGGTGCTGCGATTCGGCATGCGCCACCTCGTCGTCGTCGGCCTGGGCGCGCTGATCCTGTTGAACACCGCCCATTTGGCCCTGGTGTGGCTCGACACGGAATCGCTGACGGTGTTCATGCTCATGCAGTCCGGCAGCATGTTCATCTTCGGCTTCCTGGGTGCGAACCTGAACACCCTGGCCATCGAGCCGCTCGGGCATGTCGCGGGCACGGGCTCGTCGGCCATCGGCTTCTTCACGACGGTCTGTGGCGCCCTGCTGGGGTTCGGTATCGGCCAGCGGTTCGATGGCAGCGTGGTGCCGCTGACGCTGGCCTACGTTGTGCTCGGCCTCACCGCCCTGACGATGGTGGTGCTCGCCGAGCGTCGGTGAGACTCCGGCCCTTGAAGCCCGTGTCGGCCACTGGAGGATTCCCTCGGGAACCTTCAAGAGTCCCTTCCCTGGGATTTTTCAAGGTGCTCTCTCGCCGGGCTATTGTCTTTGTCGCGATCGAAGTCAGATACTCACCCGGTCCACGTCTATCC
>JBAPYD010000293.1:0-5903 GCA_049284555.1 Chromatiaceae bacterium
ACAAACGCCCCGATCAATTGTCCGGGGGTCAGAAGCAACGCGTGGCCATCGCCCGGGCACTCGTCACGAACCCCAGCATTGTCCTGGCGGACGAGCCCACAGCGAACCTGGACCACGAAACAGCTTACCGAATCATCAACTTGATGAAGAAGCTACGCGACGAGCTTGGTACCACCTTCATCTTCTCCACCCATGACCCCAAGATCATGGCCGAGGCAGAAGTGACCTATGCGCTGGAGGATGGCCAGGTACAAACTTCGCCGCGGGAGGTGCCCTCCGCATGATGGACCTTGTCAAGATCGCGGCCCGCAATCTACTCCGCTACAAGCGGCGGACGATCCTCACGGCGCTCCTCATCACAGTCGGACTCGTCGCCGTCCTTGTCTTTGTCGCCGTCGCGGGTTCCTTCAGGGACATGATGGTCGACCAATTCACTGACTCCATGGTAGGCCACATGCAAGTGCATCGAAGGGGCTACATGGGGGCCCGTGAGAGCCTTCCCGTCGACCGCAACATGCGTCCGCGCATGCTCGTGAAACTCTACGAAGTACTCGATTCCAACCCGGACATCGTGTCGTGGTCGCCCCGCATCAAGTTCATGGCGATGTTCAGCAACTTCGTCGACACGACCAGCATCCGGGTCAATGGGGTTTACGCGGACCGAGAGGACGCGACGGTGCCTCACCTGTCCACCCGGGTGTACGAGGGCGGCACCGCCGAGCCCCTGATCAAGCCTGGTCACATACAGGTTCCGGAGCTCTTCTCAAACGCGATGAATCTCAAGGTGGGAGATACGGTGGTGCTGGTCGCGACCAACAAGGATGGTTCCGTCAACGGCAAGACCTTTGTCATTCAGGGCATATTGGAGAGCATTTCCGGACCCGGCGGGCGCGACAGCTACATTCATATCGACGACGCGCGTGAGCTCCTTCGCATCGAGGACGAGGAGGTGGAGGACACGATCCTCGCCAAGCACGGCTACGTAACGATCAAGGAAGAGCCGGCGGAGCAACCGCTCGAACCCTTGAAGCTGGAGAGCGCGCCCCCGGAATCGGAGTCCCAGCCACAACCATACGTATCCAAGGGTTACCTCGAGGAGACCCGGACGCTATTTGCGGAGAACAATTGGGGCAAGCCCGCCGAGGTGAGTGAGATCGCGATTCGGCTGAAAGACAGAGACCGCTTGAACGACATCCTTCAGGGGATCGAGACCCAGGTTGCCGACCTGAAGAACCGCAAGGGCTTGCCCATCTTTCAGGTCCATCCGTGGCAGACCTTCGTTCCGTTCTCCAAGGTGGCGGACATGATCGATGTGATGAACCTCTTCATGAAGATCATCCTCGTCTCCGTCGTCCTCATCAGCGTCATGAACGTGATGATCATGGCAGTCTATGAGCGCATACGCGAGATCGGAACCATCTCGGCTATCGGAACGCAACCGGGTTCCATACGCCGATTGTTCATCAGCGAAGGGTTCCTCCTGGGCCTCATGGGGACGGTGCTCGGAACGCTCATCGCCCTCGCATTGATCGCCATCTTGCATGAAGTCACCATCCCCTTCTCCTTCGGCAGACAAGACAATCTCGTCCTGGCGCCAACGATCGGCCTGGGGGATGTTTTGACCACCGCGGCGCTCGCCGTGCTGGTGGCGGTGCTCGCGAGCCTACAGCCCGCATGGAAGGCATCCCGAATGGATCCAATCACGGCCTTGCGGCACGTGTGAGCATGTGGCAACGCGCATCATTGCCAGATCAACCAAGAACACGCTATTCAAGAGCTGACTGGGTGAACCATATGATTAAGTTGAGTTATCTCGCGGCCGCAGGCGTTTGGCTTTTCGCCTCGGCAGCCGTCTTCTCGGCCGACGAGCCGGCTCCGGGCAAAGCGCCCCTGTTCGCGATCGCTGCCGAGGGCAACGAGCCGGCAGCAGAGATTTCAAAGCTGGCCGGCGTCTCTCCCTTTTTTCACCTTTACAAGGAGAATGGTGACGCTGTCGAGGTGGTGGCGAATCCGTTCCTCAACCTTGAGTTCGGGACTGGCCCTGCCGCCGCGAAGATGCTCATCGATAAGGGCATGGCGGTCCTGGTTGGACGTCAAGTCCCCGGACCCAAGTTGATGGACGTCCTCGATGCCAACAACGTTCGCTTTGTGCGGCGTATCGGAACCGTCAAGGACGTTGCAAACGAACTGAAGGAATAAGCCATGCGAACGCTACTCTCAGCTCTACTGCTCGGCCTCGCGAGCTCGACCGTCAGCGCTCTGGACGGGGACCGGATCCTGCAGCAGGTCGATCGCAATCTGACCCCTCCGTCCTATGAGATGTATCGCAAGCTCATCAACCAGGAGCCGGACGGGGCCAAGAAGGAGTACGTGCTCTACACGGCGAAGAAGGGGCGAGACCGCATGGTCTCCCTGTTCCTCTCACCTCCCACCGAGGAAGGCCGAACCACCCTGCGTCACGGCGACAACATGTGGATGTATATTCCTTCCGTCGGGCGGCCCTTGCGCATCACCAGCCTACAATCGGTGGTTGGCGGGATCTTCAACAACTCGGACCTGATGCGCCTCGAGTTCAGCGTCGAGTACGATGTGAAATCCGTCGACGATGCCGGCCAAGAGCACCTGTTGACCCTAAAGGCCAAAACGCCCGCGGTCGCTTACGATCAACTGAAGATGTGGGTCGATAAGCGGGCCTTGTTGCCGACCAAGATAGAGGCGTACGCGTCGAGCGGCATGCTGATCAAGACACTGAGCTACAAGAACATACGAAACTTCGGTGGTGGTATCCTGCGACCTTCAATGCTGGAAACCGACAGTCCCCTACACGTCGGTTATAAGTCCATCATGCTGTTCGACCGCATCAAGCCGCGTGACTTCAATGATGAGGTCTTCACGCTCAACTACATGCCGAGAGTGACGGAGTTACGCTAGCGATTCCCCGGCTCTGCGGGTTGACCAAGGCGGCCCCTCCGCGCAATGGAGAAACGCCCGGGCTCCCCATTACTGTCCGGCCTTCCGCTCGAGGCTGACGGGGCGTACCCGCGTCGCCAGCGGTCGATGGGAGGCTCGGCCACGTGGCTTGTCGTCCTCTCGGCCGCCTGCCTGATCTCCGGCCCGGGGCTTTCCAGGGCCGCGGAAAAGTTTACGTTCGATGCATCGGAGTACGAGAAGAAGAGATTCGACCTTGGGGGTTATGCCGAGCTCTGGCCCGAGTACCTCCCCGCCGATCAGGACGCGGCCCTCTATCAACTCGCATTCTTTGGCCGGGAGCAAGAGGACAACCTCTCACGCACCGACGCGGTGTTGGAGTTGGAGGGACGCTATAATCGGGACGTCTTGACGTTTTTCTTCCGTACGCACTCCAACGTTCTGTGGGATTTCGACGGCACAGAGCAACAGAACAAGCTCTTCGAGGGCGTCCTCTCGGTACAGCCGGCATCCAACCTGACTCTGGAGGCCGGAAAGAAGGCGAACCGATGGGGCAAGGGGACCTTCTGGAACCCGGTAGGATTCATCGAGCGTCGTAAAGATCCGAATGACCCGGACTTGGCCCGCCAAGGCTACTGGATGGCAAGCATGGACTGGGTGCGAAGCTTCGATGGTCCGCTCCAAACAGTCAGCTTCACCCCGGTCGTCGTTCCAACCGTTGAGGGGCTCAACTCCGACTTCGGTGAGCCTGAACATTTGAACCTGGCCGGTAAGCTCTATATGCTCTACCGGAATACGGATTTCGATTTGATGTTTCTCACGGGTGGAGCCCGCACGCCCCGCATCGGGCTCGATTTCTCGAGGAACCTTGCGCCAAATTTCGAGGTGCATGGGGAGCTTGCCTATATCGCCGACTTCGAGCGAATCCTGCTCGATCCCGCACCCGGTTGTCGCACGAGAAACGCCGGAGAGCAGGACGTCACCAGCTACCTGCTCGGTCTACGTTACCGCAGCGACCAGGATATCGCATACACGTTAGAGTATTTCTTTGATGGGACAGGGAATAGTCCAGAGCAGCAACGACGATACTATGACTGCGTCCACACGGCCTGGGACGAGGACAATGCGGCCTTGATGGCGCGGCTGAAAAGCTCCCAATTGGTAGGGCGCTACGCTCGGCCGAACCCAATGCGCGAATACGTCGGATTCCGCGCTGCCTGGAATGAGCCCCTTGACATTCTCTATTTTACCCCCGCCCTTCAAGCTTTTTACAATCTCGACGATAATAGCCTTCAGCTCGCACCGGAGCTGAGTTACACCGGACTTGGAAATTTCGAGTTCCGCCTGCGCGGTACAGTGCCGATTGGAAGCACGCTCACGGAGTGGGGTGAGAAGGCAAACGAGTTCAAGATCGATCTTAGGGTGAGATACTACTTTTAATGGCGATAGGAGTTATGCCTTAGCGGGCCGCGCGACGACCCTCCCTGGCCACTGGATCCCGGCAATCCATGCCGGGATGACGCCGGTACAAGTCTCGAAACCCGTCGTTCCGGCAGAGCCTGCCCCGGCAGGGATTGCCGGGGAAATGCCGGAACCCAGATGCAATGGATGGCACCGGTACCGTTGCGGAAGTAGCAACGGGGGTACGGGGTGAATCAGCTTCCAGCTTTGCCTTGCCGGTCTTGACCCGGCCCCTGTGGACACCAGGAACGAGCTGTCCTAGCCTGAGTCGTGACCGAGGTGTTTGCGCACGGTGGGACCAGCATGGCCTGGGAGACGATCGAGAAGACCGAGCGGCCCGGATGGCCGCCCCCAAATCTGCCGGATTACGCGGCGACCCGTTCCGGGTTTACCTGGAACCAGGCCCGCGCCACGCTGAGGGGGCTGCCGGGGGGCGGACTGAACATCGCCTTCGAGGCGCTGGACCGGCACCTCGACGAGGGGCTGGCCGACAAGGTCGCCATTCGCTGGCTCGGCCGGGATGTCACGGGCCTGGACCTGACCTACCGGGAGCTGGCGGCCCTCACGAGCCGATTCGCCCATCTGCTGGAGCGCCTGGAGGTCGCCCCCGGGGAGCGGGTCTTCAGCCTCCTCGGCCGGGTGCCGGAGCTCTACGTGGCCGCACTCGGGACCCTGAAGGCGGGGCGGGTCTTCTCGCCCCTCTTCTCGGCCTTCGGCCCAGAGCCCGTCAAGGCGCGCATGGAGATCGGCGACGCCCGGGTGCTGGTCACCACAGAGACTTACTACCGGCGCAAGGTGGCCTCCTGGCGCCATGAGCTGCCCGGGCTGCGCCACGTGCTCCTCACCGACCGGCGCGGCGCCGACCTGCCCGAGGGCACCCTGTCCCTCGCCGACGCACTGGACGACTGCCCCGACTCCGGCGGTCTGGCCATGACCCAGCCGGAGACCATGGCCCTCCTCCACTTCACCAGCGGCACCACCGGCCGGCCCAAGGGCGCCGTCCATGTGCACGAGGCCGTGCTGGTCCACGGCCTTACCGGTCGCTATGCCCTGGACCTGCACCCGGGGGACGTCTTCTGGTGCACGGCGGACCCGGGCTGGGTGACGGGCACCAGCTACGGCATCATCGCCCCCCTCGTCATCGGGGCAACCCTGATCGTGGACGAGGCCGATCTGGACCCGGCCCGCTGGTTCGGCATCCTCCAGGACCAGCGGGTCACGGTCTGGTACACGGCCCCCACCGCCATCCGCATGCTGATGAAGGTGGGCGCGGAGCTCGTCCCCCGGTACCACCTCGCGCACCTGCGCTTCCTGGCCAGCGTGGGCGAGCCCCTGAACCCCGAGGGGGTGGTCTGGGGGCGGGACATCCTCGGTCTGCCCTTCCACGACAACTGGTGGCAGACCGAGACCGGCGGGATCATGATCGCCAACTACCGCACCATGGCGATCAAGCCGGGCTCCATGGGCCGGCCCCTGCCCGGTGTGGAGGCCGCCATCGTGCGGCGGGGGCCCGA
>JBAPYD010000294.1:0-2143 GCA_049284555.1 Chromatiaceae bacterium
GCATCGACCCCGCCGAGGGCCCGGCCCGGGCGGCCGAGCAGTCCGGCGTGCCCACGCGCAACACCTTCTTCACCCGGGAGCTCGCCGACCGGCTGGCGGCCGAGGGCCTGCGGGCGGACGTGATCCACGCCAACAACGTGCTGGCCCATGTGGCGGACACCAACGGCTTCGTGGCGGGGCTCGCGGCCCTGGTCAAGGACGCCGGGGTGATCGTCATCGAGGTCCCCTACGTCAAGGACCTGATCGACGAGGTGGAATTCGACACCATCTACCACCAGCACCTGTGCTACTTCTCGGTCACCGCCCTGGATCGGCTGTTCCGCCGGCACGGGCTCTTTCTCAACGCGGTCCGCCGGCTGCCCATCCACGGGGGCTCCCTGCGCCTGTACCTGGAGCCCCGGGAGCGGGTGGGGCCGTCGGTGAGGGACCTGCTGGACCTGGAGCGGGCGACCGGTCTCGACCGCGTCGACTACTACCTGGACTTCGCCCGCCGGGTCGAGGGGGTCAAGCGGGAGCTGCTCGCCCTGCTGCGGGACCTCAAGGGCCAGGGCAAGCGGATCGCCGCCTATGGAGCCGCGGCCAAGGGCTGTACCCTGCTCAACTACGCCGGGATAGGCCCCGACCTCATCGACTACGTGGTGGACCGCAACGTGCACAAGCACGGCCGTCTGATGCCCGGCCAGCACCTGCCCATCTTCGGGACCGAGCGCCTGACCGAGGATCGGCCGGACTATTGCCTGCTCCTCGCCTGGAACTTCGCCTCGGAGATCATGACCCAGCAGGCCGAGTACGCGCGCCTAGGCGGGCGCTTCATCGTCCCGATCCCGGAGCCCCGGGTCCTGGGCGAGACCGGGGGGCCGCGGTGAGCACGGACCGCTGCCCGAGCTGCGGCACACCGGGGATGGCGGTCTTCCACGAGGCCCCCGCGGTCCCCACCAACAGCTGCATCCTCATGGAGACCCGCGAGGAGGCCCTGACCTATCCCCGCGGCGCCATCCGGCTGGGCTTCTGCCACAGCTGCGGCTTCATCTCGAACCTGGCCTTCGAGCCCGCCCTCACCGAGTACTCGGGCCGCTACGAGGAGACCCAGGGCTTCTCCCCCACCTTCAACGCCTTCCACCGGGCCCTGGCCGAGCGCCTGATCGAGCGCTACGACCTGCACGGCAAGGACATCGTGGAGATCGGCTGCGGCAAGGGCGAGTTCCTCATGCTGCTCTGCGAGCTGGGGGGGAATCGCGGGGTGGGCTTCGACCCCGGGGTGCGACATGAGCGCATCCAGGGCCCGGCGGCCGAATCCGTGCGCTTCGTTCCCGACTTCTACTCCGAGGCCCACGCGGAGGTCCAGGGGGACTTCTTCGCCTGCAAGATGACCCTGGAGCACATCGCCCCCACCGGGGACTTCGTGCGGACCGTTCGCAACGCGATCGGGGAGCGGGCCGGGACCCTGGTCTTCTTCCAGATCCCGGAGACCACCCGGATCCTCGAGTCCTGCGCCTTCGAGGACATCTACTACGAGCACTGCTCCTATTTCACCCCCGGCTCCCTGGCCCGGCTGTTTCGGCGCAGCGGATTCGAGGTCCTGGGGCTCTCGACCGAGTACCAGGGGCAATACCTCACCATCGAGGCGCGCGCCGCACCCGAGCCCGTGGACCAGACGCCCCTGCCCGAGGAGCAGGATCTGGGGCGCGTGCGGGACCTGGTCGGGAGCTTCCCGGGACGGTTCGCGGCCAAGCGGACCCAGTGGGAGGCGCGGATCCGCGAGGCCGCGGCCAAGGGCCGGCGCATCGTACTCTGGGGATCGGGCTCCAAGGCGGTCTCCTTCCTGACCACCCTGGAGCTCGGCGACGCCATCCAGTACGCCGTGGATATCAACCCCTACCGGCAGGGGCACTTCCTTCCGGGAACGGGTCAGGAGATCCTGGCCCCCGAGGCCCTCACGACCTATCGGCCGGATCTGGTGGTGATCATGAACGCGGTCTACCGGGAGGAGATCGCCCGGGACCTGGAGCGGCTGGGCCTCGCCCCCGAGCTGGTCGCACTCTAGCTCCCGGGGCTGGACGATCTTTGGCGATGGATGTCACGGAATCCAAGACCTGTCCTGTCTGCGGCGGCACCGAGCTGGTCCCCTGCCTCAGGATTCCCC
>JBAPYD010000295.1:0-24535 GCA_049284555.1 Chromatiaceae bacterium
CTGCACGGCCACGGAGGCCACCAGCCCGGAGGCAAAGCGCTGACGGCTCATGGCGAGGATCGGACGCGGCACGAAGGCCCCGTGGAGCCGCATCGCGGGGTCCATGGGAACCACGCCCCGGTTGCGCTCCGCCAGCCGGTACCAGCGGCGCGCCTCCGCCATGGCATCGGTGTCCCGCACCAGGACGCCGCCGTCCTCCAGGTGCTCCCACCCGTCCGGCCAGAAGGCCACCTGGTAGGCAGGCAATGCGGCAATGACCCTCGACGCGTCCCGGCTCGGCCCCTGGGACCAGGCCCATCGCAGGGCGGATCCGACGGACCGCATCAGTGGACCCGAAGCGACCCCGCCTCGAGCTCCGCAACGATCGGCGCCAGGGCGGCGATCGACTCCGCGTCATCGGACAGGGCCCCGTAGCGACGCAGATCGGCCAGGGCCGCCGGGACATAGCCCAGCTCCCGGTAGATCAGCCCCCGGTCACTGAGGTCGTCCGGCGAATCGGGCACCAGGGTGAGGATGGCGTCGACCGCGATCAGGGCCTGTCGCAGATCCCCGTCCCGGAGGTAAATGGCCTTGAGGTTGGCGAGCATCCGCACCAGGGTCTCGCGCCTGGTTGCGGCCCGCAGGAGCGCCGGATTGGCTTCAATCGTCAGGGCCCCCTTGCCGTAAACGTCCGCGAGGCGCTGGTCGAGCTCCTCCTGCCCAAGGCTGACCCCCCGCGTGTAGGGATCGAGCACCAGGGTGGAGGCCCCCTCCCCCACCCGCACCAGAAAGTGTCCCGGGAACCCCACCCCGAAGGCCGGGATGCCCACCTGGCGCGCCACCTCCACGTAGAGCAGGGAGAGGGTGATGGGGATGCCCGTGCGGCGCTCCAGGACCTGGTCCAGGAAGCTGTTGCGGGGGTCGTAATAGTCATCCCGGTTGGCGCGGAAGCCCTCCTCCACGAACAGGAATCGATTGAGGGCCAGGATGCGCTCGCGCAGGGGCGCCTCCCGGGCCACGCTCGCAACCGCGGCGATGGAGAGGCTCTCCAGGCGTCGCAGATGAAGCTCCGGGTCCAGGCCAGGTTGCAGGAGGGCACTGATCAGGAGCGCCCCCCGGGGTAGATCGATGGCCGCATCCGGCAGGGCGGCCAGCTCCGCCAGTGCGCTCTGTGGGCTCAGCATCGGCTTCTCCCCTCCAGGGCTAGGGGGATGCTGATCAAAGGCCGTCCTGGCATTTGTTCAGCTCGCATCCCTAGGGTGCGATATACGTCCGCAATCTGCCCTTAGCACCGGGGGTCCGTCAACCTCGCTGCCGGGAGAGGCATTGACCCGTTCGACGCTTCGGCCGGGAGCCGCTGATGCAGGCTGATCCCGCCGTTACGAGCGCGCCTGGCACGCTCCATGATTCCCGGCCATCCTCGGCCCGAACGGGAGGTGCAAGCAATCTGCCCATCCCACGCGCGGTCAGGCACCCGGCCCAGAAACCGGCACGGCCCCGCTATACTGGGCCGCCTTCATCCCCGTGAGCCCGGCCCCATGACACGCAACCCAGTTTCCGGCGCCGCCTACCTGCTGCAAGGCATCCGGCTCATCGGCCGCCCCGGATTGCGGCGCTTCGTGGTCGCGCCCCTCCTGGTCAACGTGGTGGTCTTCTCGGCGGGCATCGCCGCGGGGGTGGCCTGGTTCGAGAGGTTCGTCAGTGGCCTGCAGGCCCGGGTCCCCGGCTGGCTCCATTGGCTCGATTGGATCCTCTGGCCCCTCTTCGTGCTGCTCCTGCTGGCCGTCGTCTTCTATGGCTTCGGACTGGTGGCGAATCTCATCGCCGCCCCCTTCAACAGCCTCCTTGCGGAGCAGACCGAGCGGCTGCTCACCGGCCGCCCCCCCAGCTCCCAGGAGACCCTGTGGCGCCTGCTGAAGGACCTGATCCCAACCCTGATAGACGAGCTGAAAAAGATCCTGTATGCCCTTGCCTTGGCAATCCCTTTTCTTTTTCTGCTCTTCGTGCCACTCGTCGGCCCCCTCCTCTGGTTCCTCTATATCGCCTGGATCGCGGCCGTCCAGTACTCGGACTACCCGCTCGGCAACCACGGGCTCAAGTTCAAGGCCATGCGGCGGCGGCTCAGGGAACGGCGGCTGGTCACCCTGGGATTCGGGGCCGCGGTGGCGGGGATGAGCATGGTCCCGCTGCTCAACTTCATCGTCATGCCCGCCGCGGTGGCCGGGGCCACTGCCCTGTGGCTTCGGGAGCTCGGAGTCTCCAACCGGACCCAGGGGCCCCACCAGTCCCGGGTCGTCACCCGCTATCTGGCCCTGGTGATCGACCACCTCTCGGGGCGCATGAGCGGGGAGCTCCTGGACGGCCCCCACCGGGGCCAGGGGCTCGATCAGGTCCCGACCGAGGACCTGATCGACCTGTTGCAGCGGGCCTACGGGAGCGACGCCACTTCAGCCGAGGCCCTCGAGGTCTATCTGGAGCACGAGCGCGGCCATCGCCCGACACGCCCCCCGCTTCAGACCGCCTCGATGGCTCACCGGGCTGACGCCATCCGCCCCCCGCCTCCCTCGGGCCGCATGAGCCCGCAGGAGGCCCAGGCAGTGCTGGGGGTCGCCCCCGCCTCCAGCCCGGAGGAGGTGCGCGCGGCACACAAGCGCCTCATGCAGCGGCTTCACCCGGATCGCGGCGGCTCCGTCTACCTGGCCACCAAGATCAACGAGGCCAAAGAGGTCCTGCTGGGCTAGCCCGACTCCGATGCGCTGGCTTACCCCGGTCGACGGAGCAAGTCCACGCGGTGGGGCTTCTGGAAGCGCGCCCCCTGGGGTGTCAGGTGACGCTCGAAGGCGGCGCGGATCTCGGCGCGCCGGGCGGCATCGAGGTTGCGCTCGCTGTGGGTGACGTCGAGGAAGCGCGACTCGAAGGTCGACCAGTCCGCGTGGACGCCCTCTGACTGGAAGAAGACCTCCCGCTCCAGGGAGAAGAGCCCGGCCTCGACCGCCTTGACCAGGGCCCCAAAGGCCGCCTCGCGCACGACCCGCTCGTCCTCGATGAGACGCATCAGCTCGTTGAAGGCGCCCCAGTAGACCGGCTCCGAGCAGTAGAAGAGTCCCCCGGGCCTGAGCACGCGGTGGACCTCGCGCAAGGCCTGATCCATCTTCTCGACGGGGACATGGTGCAGGGACTTGAGCATCACCACGGCATCGAAGCTCTCGTCCGCCTCGGCGATGGCCTCGGCCCCGCCGTAGCGGAACGTCACGCCCGGCAGGGTCAGGCCGAGATTCTTCTCGTGCTGGATGCGGTCCACCTCGGTCGCCGTCACCGCGAGGGCCCCCAGGCGGCCCACCAGCTGCCGCGTCGTCCAGGCGGCCCCGCACCCCAGCTCCAGCACGCTGCGTCCGCGCAGCGGGAGCAGCTCCTCCATGAGGTCAACCTCCTCGGTGGATCTGTAGCGCTCGGGGGCGTTGATTTGCATGGTCCTCACCGTCGATGCTTCGCTCTGACGCATGGCCACCGAATTCCTCAGGACCACGCGGCATGGGCGCCCTCCCGACAAGGGGTCGGCTCACGTCCCAAGAGGCACGCGTCTCCAGACCCGTCGCTTCAGGGACTCAACACCCCCGAGTCCGTCGCGCCAGCGCCGCCCCACACGGCGAGCGCCATAAGTCAGGGTTTTCCCCGGGGGGACTTGCTGCGGCGCAGCAAGTATACTTTAGCCATGCCTCAGGCCGCACCCGCGGTCGTCTCGCCGGGTTCCCTGAGCCCCCCAAAGTCCCAAGGTCCGCATGTTCTCGCGCTTCTTGCTCGTGCTGCTGGCGCTTGCCGCCCTGGTCGGCGGACTCGCCTACCTCAAGTTCGTCCAGGTCAAAAAGGAGATCGCCACGTTCTCCCAGCCCATGCCGGCCCCCGTGGTCGACGTGGCGGAGGTCCGGGAGAGCCGTTGGGAGCCGACCCTGGAGGCCGTTGGCTCCGTGCAAGCGGTGCAGGGCGTGTTGGTGAGCAATCAGGTGGCCGGTCAGATTAAGGAGATCCGCTTCGACTCGGGCGAGAGCGTGACCCGGGGCCAGGTGCTGGTGCTGTTGGACGACGACGTGGACCAGGCGGACCTGGACGGGCTCAAGGCCGCGGAAAGGCTGGCCACCATCAAGCTCCAACGCAACAGCGCCCTGCTCAAGGACAGGGCGGTCTCCCAGGGGGACTTCGACGAGACCAGCGCCCAGCTGGATCAGGCCCGGGCGCAGGTCAAGTCCAAGGAGGCGACCATCGACAAGAAGGTCATCCGTGCCCCCTTCCAGGGCCAGCTCGGCATCCGCCAGGTGGACCTCGGACAGTTCCTGCCGGAGGGTACCCCCATTGTGCTGCTCGAGGCCCTCGACCCTATCTACGTGGACTATGCCCTGCCCGAGCGGGAGATCGGCAGTCTCTCGGTGGGCCAGCGCGTGCGGGTGCGGGTCGAGGCCCACCCGGACGAGCACTTCGACGGAGCCATCACGGCCATCACCCCGGGGGTCGAGAAGGGCACCCGTAGCGTCCAGGTTCGCGCGCGCTTCTCCAACCCGGACGCGGAGCTGCGACCCGGCATGTTCGCCCGGGTGGAGACCCTGCTGCCGGCGCAGGAGCGGGTGCTGACCCTCCCGCGGGAGGCGGTCACCTTCAACACCTACGGGGACTCGGTCTTCGTGGTTGAGGAGAAGGACGGCAAGCTCCAGGTCCAGCGACGCCAGATCCAAACCGGCGCGGTCCGCGGGGACGAGGTGAGCGTGCTCTCGGGACTGCAGGCCGGAGATCGGGTGGTCTCGGCCGGCCAGGTGAAGCTCCACAACGGCCAGGAGATCCAGATCAAGGAAGCCGGAGCCGGCGCGCCACCCGATGCCGCCTCGGCCACTGGAACCGCTGACGATCCGGCTGGCGGCCCTGCCGGGGGCAAGGCCACGCCCTGATGAAGCTCACGGACCTCTTCATCTACCGCCCGGTGCTCGCGAGCGTCGTGAGCCTGCTCATCTTCATCCTGGGGGTGCGCGCCTTCATGGACCTGGAGGTGCGCCAGTACCCCAAGACCCAGAACACCGTGGTGACCGTAACCACCGCCTACCCGGGGGCGAGCAGCGACCTGGTCAAGGGGTTCATCACGACCCCCCTGCAGCAGGCCATCGCGGAGGCCGATGGCATCGACTTCCTGTCCGCCACCAGCACCGCCGGGGTCTCGGTCATCGAGGCCAACATGCGGCTCAACTATGACGCCAAGGACGCGGTGGCCGAGATCCAGGCCAAGGTGGCGAGCCGGCTCAACGTCCTCCCGGAGGCCGCCCAGAATCCGGTGATCGACTCCACCACCGGGGACTCGACGGCCCTCATGTATCTCGCCTTCTACAGCGAGGACATGGACCTGCCCCAAATCACGGACTATCTGCTTCGGGTGGTCCAACCCCAGCTCCAGGCCCTGGAGGGGGTCGCCAAGGCGGAGCTGATCGGCAACAAGACCTTTGCCATGCGCATCTGGCTGGACCCGGGACGTATGGCGGCCCTGGGGGTGACGGGCAACGACGTGACCCGGGTCCTGCAAGGAAACAACTATCTCTCCGGCGTGGGTCGCCTCAGGGGCAATCTGGTCCAGGTCGACCTCTCGGCCACCACGGATGTCAGCCGGGTCGATGACTTCCGGCGTCTGGTGGTCAAGGCGGAGTCCGATGCCCTGGTGCGCCTGGAGGACATCGCCCGCATCGAGCTGGGCGCCGCGGACTACGACTCCAGCACCCTCTACAAGAGCACCCCCGCCATCTTCATCGGGGTCGAGCAAACCCCCGGGGCCAACCCCCTGGACGTGGCCCATCGGGTCCGGGCCCTGCTGCCCACGCTCGAGGCGGAGTTCCCGGAGGGCTTGAGCGCCTTCGTCCCCTACGATGCCAGCGAGTTCATCGAGGACTCGATCCGCGAGGTCTTCAAGACCCTCGCTGAGGCGGTGCTGATCGTGCTCCTGGTGATCTTCCTGTCACTCGGGTCCCTGCGCGCGGCCCTGGTCCCCTCGGTGGCGGTGCCCTTGTCCATCGTGGGAGCCGGGTTCCTGATGCTGCTGATGGGCTTCTCCATCAACCTGCTGACCCTGCTCGCCATGGTCCTGGCCATCGGGCTGGTGGTGGACGATGCCATCGTGGTCGTGGAGAACGTCCATCGACACCTGGAGATGGGCAAGTCCAACACCCAGGCGGCAGTGGATGCGGCGCGGGAGCTGGCCCTGCCCATCATCGCCATGACCACGACCCTGGTGGCGGTCTATGCCCCCATCGGATTCATGGGGGGACTGGTCGGGACCCTGTTCACCGAGTTCGCGTTCACCCTCGCGGGGGCGGTGCTGGTCTCCGGCGTGGTGGCGATCACCCTGTCACCCATGCTGTCCGCCCTGGTGCTGCGCTCGGGGGGACGGCGGTCCCGATTCGAGCGCGGTGTGGAGGGGATCTTCGAGGCACTGGCCCGGGGCTACCGGCGGCTGCTTCACGGCTGGCTGCGCTATCCCTCCAGCGCCCTGCTGGTGGCCCTGGTGGTGATCGGGGCCATCTATGCCATGTACGGAATGACCAAGAAGGAGCTGGCTCCCACCGAGGACCAGAGCATCCTGTTCTTCATGGCGAGCGCCCCCCAAACCGCCACCATCGACTACGACCTCAAGTACTTGAAGGAGATGCTGCCGATCTTCGAGTCGTTCCCCGAGTATCAGGACGGCTTCCTGCTCGCGGGCTTCGGCGGCGATCAGACCCTGAGCTTCGGCGGCTTCAAGATGCCACCGGCCTCGGAGCGCCAGCGCTCCCAGGCGGAGATCCAGCCCCAGCTGCAAGGGGCCCTTGCCCAGATCACGGGGCTCAACACCGTGGTCTTTCCCCTCCCCAGCCTGCCCACCCCGGGCAATGGCATCCCGGTGGAGTTCGTGATCGTCTCGGACCGGGACTACGGAGAGCTGAGCGGACTGGCGGACCAGCTGCTGGGCACCGCCATGGGCAGCGGCAAGTTCATGTTCCTGCAGAAGGACGTGAAGCTGGAGCGTCCCCGCACCGTGCTCGAGGTGGACCGGGACCTGGCGGGCGACATGGGCATCAGCATGGCGGACCTCGGGCAGAGCCTGTCCGGCATGCTGAACGAGGACTACGTGAACTGGTTCAGCCTCGAGGGACGCAGCTACAAGGTCATCCCCCAGGTCGAGCAGCGTTTCCGCAATGATGCCGGCGAGCTCGCCGACTTCTACGTCCACAACAGGAACGACGAGCTGGTCCCCTTGAGCACCCTGGTGAAGGTCCACCACGAGGTGGAGCCCTCCAAGCGCACCCAGTTCCAGCAGCTCAACTCCATCACCCTCTCGGGGGTCATGACACCCGGCGTGCCCCTGGGGGATGCCCTCGCCTATCTGGAGGAACAGGCGCAAGCCCTCTTCCCCCAGGGGGTGCGCTACGACTTCAAGGGCGAGTCCCGTCAGTTCAAGGGCGAGGGGTCGGCCCTCGAGGTCACCTTCTTCCTCTCGCTGCTGATCATCTACCTGGTGCTGGCCGCCCAGTTCGAGTCCTGGCGGGACCCCTTCGTGATCCTCATGTCCGTGCCCCTGTCCGTCGCCGGTGCCATGGCCTTCCTGTTCCTCGGATTCGCCAGCGTCAACATCTACACGCAGGTGGGCCTGATCACACTGATCGGGCTCGTGGCCAAGAACGGAATCCTGATCGTGGAGTTCTCCAATCAGCTGCGGGAGCGGGAGGGCCTGGACAAGCGCGAGGCGGTGGAGCGGGCCTCGGCCATCCGGCTGCGCCCCATCCTGATGACCACCGTCTCCATGCTGGTGGCCATGATCCCGCTCCTGCTGGCCACCGGCCCCGGGGCGGTGAGCCGCTTCGATATCGGGCTCGTGATCGTCACGGGGCTCGGGATCGGCACCCTCTTCACGCTCTTCGTGGTGCCCGCCTTCTACCTCCTGCTGTCACCCGCCGCGCACCGGGCTCAGGGGGTGCCGGCGGAGCCGGGGGCCCAGACGGGGAAGGCTCAGACATCCTCCGGCTGACGACGGGCTCCGGGGACAATGGACTCCAGATAGTCGCCCACGGCGGCGGGGACCTCCAGAACCCAGCCACTGTAAGCCCCCCTGACGGCCGGACTGCCCCAGCTGGGCGGCTCGTCGCACGACACATCCACCCGAAGGAATCGGCTCTCACCCGAGAGTGACTCGCCACGGCTGAGCGCCGCCGCCTCCGCCCAGTCGCGAAGTCTCACCCCGATCTCCTTGATGGTCACGGACCCCTCGGCAAACGCGGCAATTCCCCCGAGCAGGAACAGTCGCTTGAGCTCCTTTCCCGGATCGAACTGGCAGCGATCCGCGACCGGGAATCCCTGGAGCTCGTCGCGTCCCTCCAGATAGAGAAAAGCATCGTAGATCGACCGCCAGAGCCCGGCGGGAGCGGGCTGCCTCGTACCTATCGTGTGCTCCACGGCCTGGGTCAGACCCCGAAGCAGCTGGCGCAGGGTCCACTCTCGATAGACGGCAAACCGGGCATGACCCTGATAGCGCGGCTGTCCGAACTCCATCAGGAGACGCTGCAGGTTGCTGCACCAGGAGCGGGCGAGGCGCTGTTCCAAGGTGAGTGGGTACTGCGACGCCGGTGGGCTCCAACCCTGAACGGGAGACCCGGACTCCGGCAGCGCCGCCTGGATGGCCTCCACCTGGTCCTTCAGGGCCCTCAACATCGCCAAGCGGCGTTCCGGCCCCATGGCCTGGTCCCGGATCTGATCCAAGGTCAACAGGACCTGCGGCAGGATGATGTGGAGATCGCTGGGCTTGAGCCGCTCCAGCCAGACCGTCATCCCTGACACCCTCGGCGGATGATCACAGGCGTCCTGGGCCGGGCCGGGCCCGAGCCACGAAACCCGCGCGCAAGGTCGCGAGCCGACCCGAACCGACCTCGAGATCCTCCCCCCGGCACTGAAATGGCCCTCGGCACAAAAGCGGAGTCAGTAAGGATCCAATGCAACATGGAGGGAACCAACGCAACCTGGTGACGACCCGACGTGATCCGAGACAGGTTCTCCAGGGAAACGCTGGTCTACTGCGTTTCCCGTCCGGGTGAGGGGTCGCCCGACAGTTTCCGAGGCGATCGGCCACTGAAAATGGAGCGCTGATCGGATGCCACGATGCATTCGATCAGCCATTTCCCTAGCGGGCACAACCGACTGAGGGGAATGACGGCACGTCTTGGCGTCGTGACCGAATCCTGGCCCGGGCCTCGGGCAAGTCCCTGAACGCCGCGCGGGGGACGGCCCTCCGGCAGGCTGGATATGACTCCCAGCCCCTGTCCCACTCCCACAAGGGCGGCAAGTGTGCGCGAAAAGGCGGACTGGCTCAAGAAGTGGCGGCGCCGCAGAGGAACGGCTCCCCACGCGCACCCATGCGAGGGAGCACCGCGCAAGCGTTGCACCCGACGGGACGCGCGCCGGGGCAGCGCCGTCCTAACGCTGTTCGAGGAGACCCAGCAGCCGAACCGCCTCTTGACCCACCGAATTGTCCGGGCTCAGATCCCGGGCCCGGGTTAGGGCCACCCGCGCCGCCTCCGCGTCCTGAGCCTGGAGGCTGACGAAGCCGAGGCTGAGCCAGATGCGCTGGAAGTCCGGCGCCCCGGCTGCCCCGGCGCGCAGGGTCTCCAGGGCAGCAGCCGAGTCGCCCAGGTAGTGCAACGCCAGACCCAGGTCGTTATAGGTCTCGACGTCATCGGGGGTGAGCTCCAGCACCCTGCGGTAGAGCGGAATGGCCTCCCGGTAGCGGCGCTCCGCAAACAGCCGATCCGCGCGCTCCCCCAGCAATAGCGGGTCGTCCTCCTCGATCGACTGGGGCACCGCGTTCCCCGGATCGAGGCCCGAGATGCCGGACCCGGACGATGGGCGCTGCACTGGGGAATGGGGATCCGCCCCGCCGGTGGCCTGGCCCTGGGGCAGGGACGGGCGGATGGGGTGACGGATATAGTAGTCGCGGGTCAGGGCAAACACCGCGAATCCGTAGAAGGCCAGGAAGACCGCTAGGAGCAGCCATTGGAGGGGCGATAGCTTGGGCATTGGAGGAAGGGAGAAACGGGAGGCGCCGCTCCGGGCCGGTCAGAGGATGCTCGGATGCTAGAGAGGCCCACCCGAGCCTGTCAATCGCAGCGCCCATCCCACGGGGTTCCAATTGGGTCGGGGCTCCTCGGACAAGGTCTCTCGCATCGCTGCCCCGCCTTGTCCTATCATGCGGATGCGTACGACGACGCGATCTCGACGAATGGATCGCCGCCTTCCAGAACCCATCTCAACCGCCAGGAGACGACCCATGCCGACCCCAGTGAAAGAGCTCGAAGGCGCGACGGACGAGCTGGTGGAGAAGCTCGCCGAGCGGGGAATCATGGACAACGAGGAGCTGGTCAAGGCGGCCGCCACACCGTCCCAGCGCAAGGAGCTGGCCGGATTCTGCGGCTGCGAGACGAGCGAGATCCTGCATCTGGCCAACCGCGCGGACCTTGCCCGCATCCGGGGCATCGGCGGCGTCTACTCGGATCTCTTGGAGATTGCCGGTGTGGATACGGTCAAGGAGCTCGCCAAGCGGCGCCCCGACACCCTCTACGCAAAGATCACCGAAACCAACGACCGCGACAAGCTGACCACCAAGCCGCCCACCCAGGCGATGGTCCAGGACTGGGTCAGCCAAGCCAAGGCGCTCAAGTCCTCCCTTACCTACTGATGCCCCTGGCGCCGGCACCCCGCCGGCGCCAGGGGTCGAGCCCCCTTGACGCGTTATGACCCGCGGAATCCGTCTCAAGCAGCTATCCAGCGCCGATCTCCAGCCACTCGGGCTCACCGAAAGCCCGGCTCCGACCCTGACCGGTCAGGCTCCGCCGGCCGTTGAGCGAGTCCTGCCGGGGGACCCGACAGCGCCTGCCCCCCAGATCGGCCCACCCAGCAATCCGGTCAGCGGAATCGGAGAGGTCGAAGCGACAGACCCTGACCTCGATTGGCCCCCCTTGGACCTTCGGGCAATCGCCCGTGACCTGCGCCGCGAGCTCGAGATCACGCTGACCCTGTTGGACGGCCCCCCCGGGGATGAGCTCAGGGTCGACTAGGTGATGGCTTCAACCTGGTGACAGGCCTAGACCCATTGTCGGGCGACGCGGGTCCTAGGACGCTGGGGAAACGCCTTCCTGGCGCTTGCTCTGACCGCGACCCGAGATGCGCGAGTCGCCGAATGCCCGATTTTCAGCGGCTCAAGTCCCCTGAAGATGATGGGCTCTCCTTGACCCGCATGGGAAGCCCAATCACTCAGCGTTCCCCAAGTGAGAAAGCGGGGGCAAAAAAAGTGGCCGCGACGACAGGGTGTGTGGCTGCCGTGGCGACCAAAGCGGCTTGCTGCCAAGAACTCTGCGGTCGGATGCAAGCATCTTGGGTTGTGCGCACGGGGCCGGATGTGCTTGCTGCCCATCCCCCTGCACCGTTGGTGATGTTCAACGCACCGATAACTGGACCCTTCCGCTGGCGCGGCGCGGCTCCGAGACCGCCGGTGCGATCGACGTTGCGTCCTTCATGCCTTGCGACGTGCGGGGAGAGGGCTGTCTCACCCTCCGCGGCGCGCCGGGTTGGCGCGCTTACTCGCTCGCGTCCACATTGTTGCCGGCGGCGAGGGCCACCAGGAAGCCGCCACTGAGAATGGCGTAGAAGATCCCAACGATGGTCAAGGTATCGAAGCTCATGGACTCGCCTCCGAGATCGCGATTGCGACGTTACTGCTCCAAAGCCCGGTCTCAGTTGGGGTGTCCCCCAAGTGGACGGTGCTCTGAGGCCCGGAAATGACGGACCTCATGGATCGCAGTTTGCACGGAAGGGGTTAATAGAGTATTTCGTTATATGCTAATGTTGTAACAGGTTGTTACCGACCCAAGCTGTCGCGTGCGAGCGTCCAAGAAAAGCCATGGCCGACATTCCCGTCCGGATACTGGTCGTCGACGATGACTCGGCCCTCCGCGGCCTGCTGGAGGAGTATCTGAGCCGGGAGGGCTTCGCGGTCGCCGGCGTGGAGGATGGGGTGTCGATGGACGCCTGGCTGGAGGAACACGAGCCCGACCTCGTGATACTGGACCTGATGCTTCCCGGCGAAGACGGTCTGACCCTGGCGCGGCGCCTGCGAACCCGCACCCAGGTCCCCATCATCATGCTGTCGGCACGCGGCGACGACATCGACCGCATCGTTGGGCTCGAGGTCGGGGCAGACGACTACATGCCCAAGCCCTTCAATCCCAGGGAGCTGCTCGCGCGAATCCGCGCCGTCCTTCGTCGCCGGACGCCGGAGCCCGAGGAGGAGAGGGAGCAGGTGGCCCCGGAGGACGCCGCCTTCGACTTCGGACCCTATCGCCTGGACCTCAACCTGCGAGAGCTGCGGCGCGATGGGGAGCCGGTGATGCTGACCAGCGGGGAGTTCGATCTGCTGCGCCTGCTCGTCGAGAACCGGGACCGGGTGCTCGACCGGGATCGCATCCTCGACCTCCTCAAGGGCTACGAGCGCTCACCCTTCGACCGCAGCATCGACGTACAGATCGCACGCCTGCGGGCCAAGATCGAGCCCGACACCAAGCGCCCGGTCTATATCCGCACCATCTGGGGCAAGGGCTATATGTTCACCCCGGCCGGCGACTCGTGACCGGGCTCCAGCGCCTCCTACCGGCGTCCCTCTTTGGCCGCGTCCTGCTGACGCTGGCCGGAACCTTCGGACTCTTCGCCATCGCGACCCTGATCGTGACCGTTTACCTGGCGCTGGTCCCGGTGGCGAAGCGATCCGCCTCGGACCTGGCCGGCGTCATGGTCCTGGCGGGCCGCACCCTCGTGCAGCTTCCACCCGAGCTGCGGGAGGACTACCGGGCACATCTGGCCAGCGACTACGAGCTGGGGCTGTCCGAGGTGCGCCCCGAGCCCGAGCCCGGAGGCTACTTCTTCCCTTATATCCACCGCCTGCAAGCCGTCATGGAGGAGCGTCTGGGACGTCCGGTGGAGATCATCTCCAACCGCGTCGAGGGCGAACGCTGGTTCTGGGTGGGCCTGGAGGCGGGGGATCGAACCGTCTGGAGCGGATTCCCGAGACGGCGTCTTCGCACCCGTCCACTCGAGGGGCTGTTCTTTATTTCAGGGCTGGCCCTGCTGCTCACTCTGGTGACCGCGGCCGTCGTGGCGCGCCATGTGACTCGGCCCTTGGAGCGCATGTCGGTCGCCGCCCGGGAGGTCGCCGAAGGCCTCTCGCCCAATCCCCTCCCGGAGACCGGCCCCGCGGAGCTCGCCAACCTGGCGCGCCAGTTCAACGAGACGAGCCGCCAGGTGAGCGAGCTGCTGGCGAACCGCACCTTGCTGCTCGCCGGAATCTCCCATGATCTGCGCACCCCCCTCACCCGGCTGCGGCTGGCCATCGAGATGCTGCCCCCGGAGGCGGAGCCGGACCTCGTCGCGCGCATGGCCCGCGACGTCGAAGAGATGAACGCGCTTATCTCCCAGACGGTGGACTTCGGGAAGACCCTGGGCGCGGGAGAACGCCGGGTGGTCGACCTGGGGGACCTGATCAGCGATCTGGTCGCGGGCCAGCCGCGGGTGATCTGGCAGCCCCACCCCATTTGCCCCTATCCAGTGGACGGCCTGGCACTGCGGCGGATCCTGGGCAACCTGCTGCAGAACGCCCTGCGCTACAGCCAGGACGATGTGGAGATCCACCTGGATTGCCGACTTCCCAAGCCGGTGATCTTCGTCCTCGACCGGGGTCCCGGCATCCCGGAGGCCGAGCGTGAGGCGGTGTTTCGCCCCTACTACCGACTGGAGCACTCCCGTAGCCGCCAGACCGGCGGCAGCGGACTGGGGCTGGCCGTGGCGCGCCAGCTCGCCATCGCCAACCAGATCGAGCTCCATCTGGGTCGACGACGGGGCGGCGGCACCATCGCGAGCGTGCGGTTGCCCGCCGCCGGGGAGCTCACACGACCCCCGGGAGCCCCATCCCCCGCGGTTGACGGCGGCCCCGGGGCTGCCTAAATTCCGGAGGCCACCAAACACACCGCGGAGCCATCCGAACATGCTGAAGCCTGGTGACAAGGCGCCCGTGTTTTCCCTACCCAACGCGGATATGGAACGGTTCAACCTGGAGCGGTTGATCGGGTCGCGCAACCTGGTGATCTACTTCTATCCAAAGGACGATACCCCGGGCTGCACCATGGAGGCCCTCGACTTCACGGACCTCCAGCCCCACTTCGAGGCCGCCGAGACCGACGTGCTCGGCATCAGCAGGGACACCTGCACCAGTCACGGGGCCTTCCGCGACAAGTACGGCCTCTCGGTGCACCTGCTCGCCGACACGGACGGAGAGGCCTGCGAGGCCTACGGGGTCTGGCAGGAGAGAGAGGCCCACGGCGAACGGCGCATGGCCATCCTGCGCTCGACCTTCATCGTCGACAAGCAGGGGTTGATCCGGCACGCGCTCTACGATGTGAAGCCCAAGGGGCATGCGGCCCAGATCCTCGATCTCGTGCGCGCGTTGCCGATCCAACCTTGAATCGATCAGCACGCGGCTGCCTGACAGCGCCTAGGACGGGTGCGTCCGGGACGGACCCTGGGAAGATGCCGAACGGCTGCCATCCTGGCATTCGATCAGCGCGCGCTTCGAGAGACGCCACTCTCGAAGCCTCCCATTTTCAGTGGCTCATTGCCACCGGACATGCCGGGCGATCCCTCGCCCGAACGGGAAACGCGATAAATCAGCGTTTCCCTAGGGCGTATCCATGAATCTCCGCGCCCACATCCTCGCCTTTCTGCTGGTCTTCGGACTCACACCCCTGCTCCTGGCGGTGACCATCAACCTGCCCTTGGTGCTGGATCGTACGGCGCTCTTCTACCAACGCGCCTATCTACAGAATCTGCGGGCCGATTTTCGGGATCTGGACCAGCACCTGGCCAGCCGCCATGAGATGATCCGACTGCTGGCCAAGCTGCCCGATCCGGGCCTGATCCTGGGCCAGCAGGGGAGCGCGCCAGGCAGGGAGCCACCGGATGCGGACCAGGTGGACCTGGCGCGGGCCCGCTACACGGGATGGATCAACCAGATCCTCGCCGACCAGAGGGACATCATCCAGGTCCTCTTCCTGACCGCCGACGGACAGATGCGCTTCTGGCTCGAGCGAGACGCCCGCACCCAGGAATGGCGGCCAACCGCGGAGCCGCCCCAGATCCCCAGCCAGGAGTTTCTGGCCGCGGGTCTGGGGCTGGAGCCGGGAGCGGTCCTGGTAAGCCGAATCCGCGTCGATCCCAGCGCAGGCGTCGACGACCCCCGCCGTCTGATCACCCTGAGTCTCGTCAGCCGCATCGGCGATGATCCGGGCAAGGCCGGAGGCCTGGTCGTGCTGGCGATCGACGTCGGGGGGCTCGCCCAGTTCTACCGGGATACGGTCTGGGTCAATCAGGACGGAAGTTATCTCCGGCCCGGGCAACCATCCGGGGGGGGGCCCGCCGCCTTCGCCGACTTCCCGGGACTCGACGAGATCTTTCGCCAGGGCAGCCTCGCGGTCTGGAAGAGCCCCCAGGGACGCCAGTTCCTCTGGGTCCCCATGTTCCTGACCGAGGAAGGACTCCCCCTCTGGGTTGGGCGGGAGGTTGACCCATCGCCGATCGAGAGCTTCCGCAACGCCCTCATGCTGCGGGTTCTCTCCATCATCCTGGCACTGGTGATCGTGGTGATGGTCCTGGCCCGCTGGATCGCTTCACGGGCCGAGCAATTCGGAAAGGAACTGACCGGCGGCATCGGCCAGATCCTTCGGGAAGGGGCACCGGTGCGCTTCCACTGGCGCCGGCCGCGCGAGATCCGGGAGCTCGGTGATCAGCTCACGGTCCTGGCCCAGACCCACGCCGAGCACTTGCGCTCGTCTCGAGAGCACACCCGCGAGCTGGAGCGATCCAACCGCTACAAGTCCGAGTTCCTGGCCAACGTGAGCCATGAGCTGCGCACACCGCTCAATTCCATCCTGCTCCTGTCCAAGATGCTCGCCGCCGAGACCAGCGGCCTCTCGGAGGGCCAGCGCCGTCAGGCCCGGGTGATTCACGAGGCCGGGGCGGACCTGCGAGCCCTGATCGACAATATCCTGGACATCTCCCGGATCGAGGCGGGTCATGTGGCGATCCACCTGGAATGGGTGGAGCTGGCCCCCTTGCTCCGCGAGCTGATGGAGCTGGTCGGACCCTTGCTGGCGGAGAAGCCGGTCCGGCTCGATCTGCACATCGACCCCGCGGCACCCGGGCGCATCCACACCGACAGGGAGAAGCTCCGGCAGATTCTCAAGAACTTCCTCGCCAATGCGATCAAGTTCACGGACCAGGGATACATCACCCTGAGCCTGGAGCACCGACCGGACGAGGAACGGCCCCTGGCGCTGTGCGTGGCCGATACCGGCATCGGGATCCCGGAGGACAAGCAGGAGATCATCTTCGAGGCATTCCAGCAGGCGGACGGGTCCACGCGCCGCCGCTATGGGGGAACGGGCCTCGGACTGTCCATCAGCCGCGAGCTCGCGAGCCTCCTCGGCGCCCGGATCGAGGTCCATAGCCAGTCCGGGGCCGGCGCGCGCTTCGACCTGCTGCTGCCGATCTCGGCCCAAGCCGAAGCGCCCTTGGACCACGACATCGACGCACCCTCCCCCATCGCGACCGTGGAGCCGGGTCCGGGCCCCGCGACATCCGCCGACGAGTCCATCGGGATCGAGGTCGTGGGCCCCGGACCTTGGGTTCTGATCATCGATCGGGACGTCCGAAGCCTCGTCCACCTGACGGAGCTCATCACCGCCCGGGGCTATGGGGTGCGAACCGCCGCCGACCTGGACGAGGCACTGGAGACCCTGCAGGAGGAGCAGGAGGACTGTGTGCTGGTGATCCTGGCGGCCCTGGTGTCGGAGGTGGGAACCTGTGATACGATCGCAACGCTATTGAAACAGCACAGAAATAGAGACGCCGCGCCGAGGGTCGCGGTGCTCGGGGGCCCGTCGACAGAGTCGTTCCTCTCCAACTGCAGTAGCGCCGGGGCGTTTGCTTTTCTGATCAAGCCCGTCCAGGCCGAGACCCTCTATCAGCTCCTGCCCGATCGTTCGGGCGAATTGATCGAGCATCCAATTCAGCCGCCGATCCACAACCAGGAAGCGCCGGCTCAGACTCCATGAATCGCTACGCCGGGTTCAAGCTGCTGATCGTTGACGATCACGCCCACAACCTGTTCACCCTGCGCACCCTGATCGCAGCTCACATGGACGCGGTCGTGCTGGAGGCAACCTCCGGACAGGAGGCGATCGATCTCACCCACCGGCACCCGGACATCGACCTGATCATCCTCGACGTTCAGATGCCCGAGATGGACGGTTTCCAGACCGCCTCCATGCTCAAGCTACGCAAACGCACCCGCGATATCCCCATCATCTTCCTCACCGCGGCCTTCAAGTCCGAGGAGTTTCAGCGGCGTGGGTTCGCCGTGGGTGCCGTCGACTACCTCCTGAAGCCCATCGAGGACAACCTGCTGATCAACAAGATCAGCACCTACTTCCGCCTGATCGAGAAGGAGCGCGGGCTCAACCGGGTGCTGGAGCAGCGGGTGGCGGAGCGCACCGCCGAGCTTGCCGAGGCGCGCCAGTATCTGGAGAACATCATCACCCACATGGGGGAGGCCCTGCTCGTCTTGGAGCCTTCCGGGACCATCAAGATGACCAACCCCGCGGCATGCCGCATGTTGGGCTACGCGGCGGAGGATCTCGTGGGGATGTCGATCGGCGACGTCTTCGAGGAAGAGGGGGACGAGCAGGCCGGGGCCTTCATGGGGACCTGGCTCGAGGCCCTGATCCGAACCGGTGCCCTGAGCAAGATCGAGGCCCGATTCATCGCGCGCAACGGTCGCCGAGTCCCGATCCTCTTCTCACGTACGGCGGTGATGGACACACAGGGCAGGATCAGCGATATCATCTGTATCGCAAAAGACATGACCGGCTATGTCCGGGTGGACTCGGAGCCCGATCCGGACCCCGAGTCCGAGACGACCCATCAACGGAGCCTTACCGAGGCGGCCCAGGAGGGTCCATGAGCACAGAAACCACGCACCCCGACTTGCCCGAGGACGAGGACACCGCACTCACGGCCAATGCCCTCAAGGCCATGGCCCATCCCCTGCGCTGGAAGATCCTGTGCTCCCTCGGGGAGAGCGAGCTTTCGGTCGGAGAGATCGTCGAGCGCACCGGTACCTCCCAGAGCAACATCTCCCAGCACCTGGAGCAGCTGCGCAACAAGAACATCGTGGTGGCCCGCAAGGAGGCCAACCGTATCTTCTACCGGATCCGCAACCACCAGCTCCTGGAGCTCATCGGCATCATGCGTGACGTGCTCTGCCCCGCCAACCTGGACGACCGCTTCCCAAGATAAGCGCGACCCTCAGTCTGCAGGCCAGTACGCGGTCCCTATCCCTTCACCGAGGTCGGCCGCGACGAGCTCTCGGCGCACCTCCAGCAGCCGCTCGATGAGGCGGGGCTCGGCCGATTCGTAGGCGCTCGCGTCTGGGCCCCGCTTGACCACGACCCCCAGCAGCTCCGTGATGGCGTTGCCGATGGAGTTCTGGCTGATCGTGACCAGGAGTCGACCCTGATCGTTTCGGAAGATGAGCTGCTTGAAGGCCGGCTCCCAACGAATGGAGTTGGCGTAGGCGGGGTCGGCGATGCAGCGATCCCGGACCTTCTTCGCCGTGGTCAGGAAGTCGTTGTCGAACAGCAGGACCTGTTCCACCTGCTTGGGGAAGTGGACGTCCTGCAGGCGCGGGGCATTGCGCGTGGAGACCTGAGAGAAGAAGGTCCGGTAGAAGTCCAGGAAGCCCTTTAGAATGGCGTCGTACTCCTGCCAGAACCGCACCTGCTTGAGGGACTCCACCCCCCCCTGGATCTCCCAGCAGGGCAGCCCTTCCGGATAGCCCGTCAGGGCCAGTTGGGACTCGGCGCCCGCAACCGTCTTCAGGATCTGCAGATCCAGCGCCTCCCCGAAGAACCGCCGATAGACGTCCCGCATGTGCGCCTGGAAGAGGCTGTGCTGTCCACCGTCGGTCAGGTTCGGGTTGTCCCGATCCGCCAGCCCCGCCGCCCGCAGGTCGGTCATGGGGAAGACGATGAAGTGATTGTGCAGCATGCGGATACTGGGCACGCCGGGCGAGGTCAGGGGCCAGGTGGCGTCCAGGCTCGCCTCTCCCGCAAGAACCAGGAACGCTTCCGGATCCGGGTAGCGCTCGATCATGTGCCCGATGATGATCTGGTTCATCCGGTTCCACACGTGCTTCACCCGATCGGGGACCTGGGTTCGGCGTACCGGACGGCCCAGGGGGTTCAGGATCCGTTTCGAGGTGTTGTAGATGATCGAGCAGTCGAACTCCAGCGAGTGACCGAGGGCCTTGCGATAGAGGAGCAGGTCCTCCTGGTTCACCAGAAGCCCGTTGTTGTGGACCAGGTCGTTCAGATTCTCCGTGCTGTTGAAGAACTCGTTCGGCTTCATGCCCTCGGGAACGTCCAAGGGAATGGGACGGAAGGGGGTGACAATCTCGCGAGGTCCGGTTTCCATGGGTGCGCGCCGCCTGGGTGAATGATGGGCAGGCTCAGTTGTAGATCAGCTCCGACCAGCGGCGCTGGTCGATCAGCTGCGCCTTCAGCGCCTTCCATGCCTCCTCGGAGCCTGCCTGCTCCGACAGGACCTTGTCGAGGACGACGGCGATCTTTCCCAAGCCGGAGACGAAGACATAGGTGTTGGGCTCCTGGATCAGGGTCCAGGCGTCCGCCACATGGGACTTGAGGCCCTGCTCCAGGGCCTGGGAGGAGGACATCAGGGGACGTGGGGCAAGTGCCTTGAATGCCCTGAACGTCTTCTCGTCATAATAATTCGCCAGATCGCTCTGCTCGTCGTTCGCATACATGAGGTCGAGCCCGGTGCGGCCGCCGTAGTAGAGCCGCACCTGACCCTGCCAGCCCCCCCGGCGCTCGTAGATCAGCTGGGCAAAGCCCCGGAAGGGGGCGATCCCCGTGCCGGTCCCGATCATCAGGAGGTTTGCGGTATTGTCCAGGGGGATCTTGAACGGGGCCAGGTAGGGCCCGCTGATGGTGATCCGGTCCCCCGGCTGGGCATCGCACAGATAGTTGGATGCGATCCCGGGGTAGCGTTCGCCGCTCACCTCATCGACATAGAAGCAGCGCCGCACCAGCAGGTCGATCCGGACCTCGTCCTCCTCGGGAAGACTGCGCGCATTGGCGATGGAATAGCGGCGCAGATGATAGGGGTTGCCGAAGGGGTGCGGCCCTGGCACCACCACCCCGATACTCTGGCCCTCGACGAACTGGAAGGCCGGGTCCAGAACTCGGAGCACCAGGTGCCGCACCTCCGCGGCGGTCTCCGGGGTGATGCGCTTGGTCTTCTCGAGGACCGCCTCGGTGGTCGGCCCGATCTCGGCCGGAAACTGGCTCATGGTGCTGCTCCCAATCGTCGTGTCTTGATCAGACCCGCGCCTGCCGCGGGCCCCTTTTCTTGCCTGTGCCCTGCCCCCGCGTGGCGACGCCCGGCGCCGACCTAGGGGCCTGGTCCTCAGTCCCGCTCGCAGTGACCCCTGCCCGAGCAGCAGCCGCCCCCGCAACCGCCGCCGTCCTCCCGGTAGGGGCCCAGCTCCGGATGCCGTGACGCGAAGCGGGCATAGGCCCCCTGCACCCAGATCCAGCCGAGAAGCACCCCGAAGATCACCAGGGGGGTCAGGATCAACCTAGCCATGGGAGCCCCCCAACCCGGCAAACCCCATGAAGGCGAGGGACAGGAGACCCGCCAGGATGAGGGTAAGGGCCGCCCCCTGACTGACACTCGGAACCCGGGCCAGGGCCAGGCGCTCGCGCAGCCCCGCCATCAGCATCAGGGCCAGAGTGAATCCCGTGCCGGCGCCCAGCGCGTAGACCAGGCTCTGGATCAGATCATATCCCTTTGCGGTCTGGAAGAGCGCCAGGCCCAGGATGGCGCAGTTGGTCGTGATCAGGGGCAGGAAGATCCCGAGGGACCGGAATAGGCCCGGGCTGAACTTCTTGATGAACATCTCCACCAGCTGAACCGCCGAGGCGATAACGGCGATGTAGCAGATGAGCCGCAGGAACTGGAGGTCCAGACGCGTGAGCAGCCAATTGATCCCGTAGGCGCTGAGCGAGCTCACCAACATCACGAAGATGACCGCGAGCCCCATGTTCCAGGCCGTCTCCTTCTTGGCCGAGACACCGAGGAACGGGCAGATCCCCAGGAACATCGCCAGCACGAAGTTGTTCACCAGGGCGGCGTTGAGAAAGATGAAGGAGAGTGACTCAGCCTGCATTTGCACGCACCCCGGCACGCTCGAGGACCTTGCGCTCGCTGCGCGCCCTCAGCCAGTTGAAGAGGAGCAGCCAGCCCCCCAGCACGAAGAAGCCGCCCGGTGGCAGGATCATGACCACCCAGGGCTGGAATGACTCGGAGAAGAGCTGGACCCCGAACAGGGTGCCGTTCCCCAGGACCTCCCGAACCGCACCCAGGGACAGCAGGGCCAGGGTGAAGCCCATGCCCATCCCGAGCGCGTTCACCAGGGTCGGCACCAGACGCTGCTTGGAGGCATAGGCCTCGGCGCGACCCAGGATGATGCAGTTGACCACGATCAGCTGGATGAAGGCCCCCAGGGCGGCGTACAGGTCCAGGCTGATGGCCTGGATGCCGTAGTCCACCATGGTCACGAAGGTGGCGATGATGACGATGTAGCTCGCGATCCGCACCTGCTTGGGTATCCAGTTGCGCAGCAGGGACACCAGGGCCCCGGACCCCAACAGGACGAAGGTGGTGGCCAGACCCATGGCGATGGCGTTGACCGCCGAGTTGGTCACCGCCAACACCGGGCACATGCCGAGCAGCATGACGAAGACCGGGTTCTCCTTCCACAGGCCGCGGACGAAGGTGTCCAGGGTCAGGGCTTCCTGTCGGCTGGGTAGTTGGGCCATGGATGTGCTCTGGAGCTGAGGTCTCGCGAATGGCAGGGAGGGGACGCCCTAGGATTGGGGCGGCGATTGCAGCAGGTCCAGGCTGCGGTGGACCGCCGGCACCAACCGCTGTGCGGCCTGGTTCAGGGCACGCCCCGTGGCATTGGACGAGATGGTCGCCCCGGAGATGGCGTCGATCTGCCAGGACTCGGTCCTGGTCCCGTGCTTGACGGTCTCGATGGGGTTGGCGAGCCCGCTCCCGTCCGCGCTCAACCTGGCGTCCAGGGACTGGAAATTGGCCAGGAAGGCTGGATCCTTCTCGATCTTGTCCCCGAGCCCGGGCGTCTCGGTGCTCTTCAGCACCCGGATGCCAGCGATGCACTGGCAGGCGGGATCATAGCCGAACAGGAACTGGATGACGTCCGCGTACCCCTGGGCCGCACCGGGGAAGGCGACCCCCTTGAGCTGTCCGGCGTCGTCGTAGGCCGCGTACACCGTCTCGCCCTGGGCACCTCCAGCGGCTGCTTCCAGCCCCTGGTCCGTGAGCACGAAGTCCCGCTTGGAGACGGCGCCCGGGACCACCTGGAAGACCGCCCGCTCGGTGCGCACCCGCTGGTTCTCGACGATGATCGGCCGGGTGACCTGATAGACCAGCACCACCAGCAGGCCGGAGATGGTGGCGATCCCGCCCAGGGTCCGCAGCATGGCCCAGGTCGGGGTCGATGCGGGAGGCGCCTGGGGCTGGGGCTCGACTCGTGCTTCCACATTCATCGTGTTCTAGGACATCGGAAAGAATTCGTTCACAGGGCCGCCCTGCTACCCACCTGTAGGTCGGGCTTCAGCCCGGCCGCAACGCCGGACGCTGGCGGGAGAGATCCGGGTCGGACTGAAGTCCGACCTACCGCCTTCGGTCTTATTTACGGCCAGTTTGCTTCACCGCCCCATAGATCCGAGGCTGGGTCCAGTCAGAGATCAGGGGCCCGGCGGCGTTGGCGATCAGGATGGCGTACATGACCCCTTCCGCCAACCCGCCGAAGAGCCGAATCACCACGGTCAGCACCCCGATCAGGACCCCGTAGAGCACGGCGCCCCATGGCGTCACCGGCGAGGCGACCATGTCGCTCGCCATGAACCAGGCACCGAGCATCAGCCCGCCGGAGGCGAGCACGAACCAAGGGGACGGATAGAAGCTGGAATCGTAGAGCCAGAAGGGCAACGCCGTGAGGGCCGCCCCGGCCATGACAGCCACTGGGATGCGCCAGTCCATGCTGCGGCGCCACGCAAGCCACAGGCCGCAGACCAGGATCAGGAGCGCCGAGGTCTCCCCCGCGGAACCGGCGACCATGCCCGTGAAGACATCCCCGAAGGGCAGCTCCTGGTGCTGGAACTTCTGGATGGCGAGCGGCGTGGCGCCGGTCCACCCGTCCAGCTGGACGCGAGCGATCCAGTCCCCCACCGGGACCGGCTGCATGAACGGCGGGGTCAGGGTGGATGGGATCAGCTCGGTGAACCGCCCGGGCGCGAAGGCCGGTGTCCAGGTGGTGATCGCCACCGGGAAGGCCGCCTGGACGAACGCCCGTCCGACCAGGGCCGGGTTCATGACGTTGTAGCCCAGCCCCCCGAACAGGGCCTTGCCCATTCCAACCCCAATGAAAGACGCGAGGGCCGCCATCCACAGCGGAAACCCCGGCGGCAGGGTCAGCCCGAGCAGGAGGCCGGTGATGACCACCGACCAGTCGCTCAGGGTATCCCCCAGCCCGCTCAGGCGGGAGAAGACCTTCTCGGTCACCACCGCCACGCCCGTGGTGGTCAGCAGCAGGAGCAGGGCGCTGAGCCCGAACTGATACACGGCGAAGGCGCAGATCGGCAGCAGCGCGATCACCACGTTGCGCATGATCTGGTCGACGCTCACGGCCCGCTTGAGGTGCGGGGCGGTACGGATCTCGATCCTTCTGGCCATGGGGATCTATCGCTCCGACTCGAGTCGCTTTGCGTCCCTGTTGATTGCCTTGGCGATTCGGAAGTACTGGGTCAGGGGAATGTTGGACGGACACACATAGGCGCAGCTACCGCACTCGAAGCACTGGTCGAGGAAGAAATCCTGGGCCATCCGCCCATACTCCCGCGACTGGGCCAGCTGACCGAGCATGGACGGATTCAGTTGCACCGGACAGGCCTTGAGGCACTCGGAGCACTTGATGCACGGGTAGACCTTGCGCCGGCTGAGATCCGGGTCCTCCCGCTCCAGGGCCACCACCCCGGAGACCGCCTTGGTGACCGGCACCTCCAGGGAGGAGACGGCCATGCCCATCATGGGGCCGCCCAGGATCACCTCCCCGAGGGTCTCCTTGACGCCGACCTGATCGAGCAGGAACCGCAGGGGGGTCCCGATGGGGACCAGGAAGTTGCCCGGGTGCTCCACCGCCGGGCCGCTCACGGTCACCACCCGCTCGATCAGACCTCGGGAGCGCGGCAATAGATCGCCCATCTGCGCCAGGGTGCCGACGTTGTAGACGGCGACGCCCACA
>JBAPYD010000296.1:0-1989 GCA_049284555.1 Chromatiaceae bacterium
GTTGTCTGGCGAAAGGTGCGCAGGGCGCGGCGCACCAGCCCCCGGGATCCGAGATTGCCGACGAAGCCGATGAAGTTGGCGGTGTCGGGGTAGAAGAGGCTCAGGGGAAAGGGATAGTGCTGGCTTCCGGGGGCGTCCGAGTAGGACCCGATGGTCTCCAGGGAGAGCATGGCCTGGATGTGCTCGCCGCGCGCCCGGGCCCCTCGGGCATGGACCAGGCTCCCCATCTCGTCCGTGTAGGAGAAGGGCGCCTCCTCGTTGACGAAGGCGACGAAGCGCAGGGTGCGGGGTAGCGGCCGATCCGCGAGCAGGCGCGCGAGCTCCAGCAGCGCGGCCACCCCGGACCCATTGTCGTTGGCGCCGGGGCTGCCCAGCACTGTGTCGTAGTGGGCACCCACGACGACGATCTCTCCTTCCGCAGCGTGCCCGCGATTCTCGGCGACGATGTTGTGCACCGGCTTGCCCTGGCTCTCGAAGGGCTCGTCGGTGGGGGCATAGCCCAGCTCGGTCAGCGTCCCCTGGATATAGTCCGCCGCCGCGAGGAGGGCGGGATAGTGCCAGAGGTTGCGCTCGCCGATGCGTCCCGCCAGGGTCTCCACGTGGGTGGCCAGGTGGTCACGGATCCGTGCCTCCTCGGCGCTGAGGGGCATCAGGGGGCCGCGGTGGGTCCAAAACTCGGGGACAGTTTACTCAATTCCGCTCTCCCTCGCCGAACAGGTCTCCCGTGTAGCGATGTCGCTCTTGGGGTTTGGGTCCCGGCTTCTTCCGCTTCAGGGAGCGGGCGAGGCGCCGCTCCAGGGATTCGACGAAGGCGTCTGAGCCGAGGGGTCGGCCCGTATTGGCGTGGCCCCGCAACCGTTCGTTGAAGCTTTCGTCCTCTGGCTCGCCGATGAAGGACTCCCAGTCGGGCAGCAACTCGAGCAGCGCTCCGGCAGCGACCAGGGCATCGTCACGTCCCGCAAAGTGGGCTGCGGCGCTCGACCACGGCCAATCCTGCGCGCTCGTGCAGAGACGCGCTCGCACCGGGTTACGCTCGACGTATCTTGCCGCCGCGAGTAGCTGGCACTCATCCATGACATTGGAGGTCTGAGCTTAGCGACTTGTTGGCGAATTCTCCTTTCCGCGCAAACGCTCCTGCACCCATCTTGATATCAGGTCGGCCTCGGAAAGTTGCTCGCGTCGGGCTCTTTTTCGGAGAGCGGAGATGTCTTCGGATGCCAGACGAATGGAAATTTGCTCTGCGTGCTGGAATACCGGTTCGCTGATCTCTACTAGTTCATCTTCGAAATCTGTGAGGTCGTTGACCTGCCAGAAGGCCGCGAGCTCCGATATTGAATCGGTTGTCGGTAGGTGTTTCATTTTCGTTTCCATTGCTGATATCGTGCTCGTTCGCGATCGGTCATGGGGCGCGCCGTAACGGGATATCCCTTGCCGTCGGGAAATTGGATGACAATACAAAGCAGATGCTTGTGGCTGCGCGTCTCTCCGAGTACATGATAGACTGGGTTAGCGCCCTCTGACTTTGCTCGGAGCACCAACGACGAAGCAAAGCATACCTCTTCGAATTCGTCACGGCTTACGCCATGCCGAGAGATATGATCGATTCTGTCCTCGGGCCAGAGAATCTCTGTGATCATCTGGGCAAGGGTGGTCTAACGTTTTAAGTCGCTGTGAGGGTAGTGCGCCAACTACTATTCGGGGGACGAACGGTCCTGATAAACCGGGGCCCGGAGCGGAGCGGCCGCTTAAATCCGCGAGTGCAAGTGTAGTCGAAAGGCGCAAAGTGGGGAAAACTCCATCGGATACGACGTTGTCTTGAGATTTTCCCCCGACCGCATAGACGGCGCCTGGCGCGGAGGAAAAGGCGCGTCGGCCACAGAGTGAGGGCGTGCACCGGCCTCGCGGGGAGTAGCCGCTGGGCGAAACCCATGCGGAAGCTGGGCGCTCCGAGCGCCGAACCGGTTCCCAAAGGCCGATGCAGCTGTGGGC
>JBAPYD010000297.1:0-1898 GCA_049284555.1 Chromatiaceae bacterium
GATGTACACGTCCGAGATGGCCCCCGCCATGAAGCCCGCGGACGCCTTCGCCCGCATGGCCCATCGGGAAATCGAAAGGGTCGGCATCGATGACCTGGAGGGGCGCATCACCGCGATCCTGCTCACCCCCTACCCCCCCGGCATCCCGCTGCTCATCCCCGGGGAGCGGTTCAACGCCACCATCGTGCGCTATCTTCACTTCGCCCGCGCCTTCAACGACCAGTTCCCGGGCTTCGAGACCGACATCCACGGCCTGGTCAAGGAGCAGATCAACGGCAACGTGCGCTATTACGTGGATTGCGTGAAGTGAGGACCTCGTGAGTGCCAGAAAAGTCCGCAGGCGGGTCGCGGCGTCTTTCGCGCGAGCTTTGGGCCGGACGCCCGCCCTTCCTCAGGCGCCGTTGACGGCCTTGCTCAGCCGTTCCGTGTAGTCGCGCGGGGGAATCAGCACCCAGCCCCGGAAGACGCGGTCCAAGGGACCCTGCTTCCAGCGCGGGGCGGAGTCCTCGCAGACCTCGACCAAAAACAGGGCCATCTCGCCCTGCATTGACTGCGGCTCCTTGAGAACGGTCTTCTGGGCCCAACCCCGAAGCCCCTCGGTGACGACCCCGCTGCGCGCCCAGGCCGCGCATTTCGCCCCCGCGAGGCCGAACAACAGGAGCTGCTTGTAGTCGAGTTCCCGGTCGGGGTGATCGGGGCGGGGACGGGGCCCCGCGGGCTCCTCCGCCACCGGCCTCAACCCCATCCTCAGGTACGCGTGGAGCTCGTGAAGATCGCGCCAGGAGCCCTCCGCCATGGGCGTCGCCCACAGGGTGGCGTAGCGCAGCTGCCGGTCGAAGAACCGGAACAGGTTGCGCATAACCCAGTCCTGGTGCTGTATCGCCTCCTCGTCGAGCAGGAACTGACTGCGCTCGAGCTGGTGCAGGGCCTGATCCAGATTCTGGAACATGAGGCGGTAGAGGCGTTGCTCCAGGCTCAGGCCCCGCTCCGAGTGAGTCCCCCCCCGGGCCGACAGGGGCTTGGGCAGACCGGCGCAGGTCTTGAGCAGCGGCTTCTTGAGCACGCTCAGGAGCCCGAGGCGAGCCTCCGCCGAGATCTCCGCCTGGCGGAGCCTCTCGAGGGCCAGGATCAAGGCGGGCGCCGTGTGGCGCACCCCCGCCTTGCGCAGTCCCTGGATCCATTGATCGATCGGCTCAGAGCCGGCGTCGAAGGGGGGACACGCATTTATCGAGACGGCCAAGGTGGATCTCCGGGTCAAGGAAAACGGTAGGCGTCTTCCGATCCTGGATCAGGCGGGAGCCAGATTCCTCGAATCGAATCGAGCCCGCGCGCGGTCCGCGAGTCCAGCGCCCGGGGTGGGCAAATGCTCCCCTCCCCGCCGCACGCGGCCCTGAGACTAGCCTCCCGACTTCTTGGAGGCTGCTGACTGGCACGCACTTCGACCCGCGGTCGGCGCTACCGCCCCGTCGGATGTGGCATCGCGCTCTGCCGGCGACGCCTCAGCGTGTTGCAACGCCTCGTGCCCAACCGCAGTGCCCTGAACGCCTCGACCGGCAGCGCGACCGCCGACGCCGGCATCCCGGATCTCAACTGCGCCCGAGCGCCGCCTTGGCCCATCAGGACGAGATGACCGAAGTCACCGCGATATTTCGGGGCCCAAGCCGATATAGGCGCGCAGCTGGGAGCCGCACATTGGGCAGGCAGGGCCGAACGTGGAAGCTCCGCTACTGCGCCGAAGGGGAGCCTACAGACCCACACCTGCCGCTGTAAGCACGGACCTCAGCGGCAGGTCAGGATGCAGTGCGGTCGCTGGCCGTGGAGGAGGAAATCCGACCGTGAGTCCAGAAAGCGGACGCTGCCCGAGTGGTGTCCCTTCTGGTGCCTTCGCCCTCCAACCC
>JBAPYD010000298.1:0-5818 GCA_049284555.1 Chromatiaceae bacterium
CTACAGCGGCACCGCCGTCGCCTTGCTGAGCCGGGGCCCCACGGCGCCGGACCCGCTGGCGGCCGCCCTCGAGGGGGTCGACTCCCAGATCCAGCGCGCAAACCAGATCGTCCAGCGGCTGCGCGGATTCCTGCGTCGGCGTGAGACGCGCCCGGAGCCCGTGTCGATCGGCGAGGTGGTTGCCGGGGTCGTCGAGCTGGTTCGATGGTTCGCTACGGAGCACGGGGTCGATCTCCGCTTCGAAGGACTCGATCCGAGTCCCGTCGTGGTGGCGGATGCCGTTGGGCTCGAGCAGGTGTTGGTGGATCTCATCTGCGCCAGCATCCAGGCCATGGACGCTGGCGGCGTGCCTCGGGGTGAGGTCCGGATCGGGATGGCGCGACGCCCCGGTGAGGTGGAGGTGACCATTCGGAGCGCGGCGTCCGGTCGCTCGCGGGAGGGGCATGAACCGCCGCGCGTCGTCCTCGCATCGGGCCAGGGTCCGGGTCCGGGCAATGAGGCGGGGCTTTCGGTCAGTCGTGAGATCGTCGAGGCGAACGGCGGAAGGCTCTGGAGCGACGCGACCACGACCGAGGGGGCGTCGTTCCACTTCACGGTGCCACTCCGAGCGGAAGGGTCGGATCGGGATGTCTAAGGGCCAGACCGTGTTCGTGGTGGACGATGACGCCGCCATGCGGGACTCCATGACCCTGATGCTCGAGCAGGCCGGGTTTCAGGTTCGGGCCTTTCCCAATGCCCAGGCCTTCCTGGATACCTGCGATACCGAGGAGCTGGGCTGTCTGGTGCTGGATCTGCGCATGCCGGGAATGAGTGGCCTCGAGCTGCAACGGGCCTTGACTCAACGCGGGTACACACTGCCCATCATCTTCTTGTCCGCCTTCGGGGACGTGCCGGCCACGGTGCGGGCGATCAAGGGCGGTGCGGTCGACTTCCTGGAGAAGCCCGTATCGACGGGGGTCCTGATAGGGCGCATTCGCCAGTCGCTCGATGAGGAGGAGAGACGCCGGGGTCGCGCCGCCGAGGTCCTGAGGCTCCGGACCCTGTTCGACCAGCTGACGCCGCGCGAGCGGGAGGTCATGGAGCTGGCGACCAAGGGGATGTCCAACAAGGTGATCGCCTCCCGCCTGGGCATCAGCCCGCGTACCGTGGAGAACCATCGGGCCCGGGTGATGGAGAAGATGGAGGTCGGGAACATCGCCGAGCTGTGTCAGGTGGCCGCTGTCTGCCTGTCCCCTGATGGGCAGCCGTGATCCGGGGCCCGATGGGTGTTGCTTTGGGGATCGAAGGACAGGCCCGTTGGCGAGACTCCCCTAGGACGCAGATCGAATGCCATCCTGGCGCTCGATCAGCCCACGCTTCGAGAGGCGCCACGCTCGAAGGCTCCATTTTCAGTGGCTGATCGCCACCGAAACTGCCGGGCGATCCCGCGCCCGGATGGGAAACGCACTCGATCAGCGTTTCCCCAATGCCATGATCGGGGCAAGGTCATGTTGGGTATTGGTACGGATTCGCCCAGGGCCCCGGTCTTCTATCCTGTGAGTTGATCGTCGCTGCACTGTATGCGCGGGGTGGTCCCGGCGCAGCCGATTCGCGCCTGGCCACGGGGCCGAGGATTGGCTGGAGGCGGAGTCGGGGGTTGGAGCGCGCGGGGCGGTCTCGGCCCCATGTCGGGCAGAACCTCCAACGTCGATGCCCCCAAGTCCGCGAAAGGAGCCCTCTCGCATTACGCCCGCGACTGCACGGGATCGCGGCTGAGCTGGATGAGCCGGCCCTCCGGCGAAGAGACCGAGGCGGAAGGGTCCGTTGACCGTCACCGCCCCAAGGTCTTTGCCGGAACCATCACGAGCTGGAGGGGTTCGCCTCGGAGGGGGCGATCCACTCCCCAATTCAACGAGGCATCCAGACCATGATGGACCACCGATTGGATCGGCGCGTGCCGATGAAAATCCCGGTGCGCCTCCGTTTCCAGGAAGGAACCGTGGGCTTCGGGGTGGCCTTGAATATCAGCCGGGGTGGCATCTACGTGCGCACGGCGGCCCCCTGGCGGAGCGGCTGCGTGGACGTGCGCATGCGGGTCGTGATGCCGACCGGAGCGCGCACCGTTTTGCTTCCAGGGTTGATTGTTCACGCGAATGGGGAAGGCATTGGCCTGATGTTCCGCCAGCTCGATTGGCGTTCCGAGTCGGTGGTCACCTGGCTGGTCAGCGGCGAGGCGCTGCCCGATGGCCGTGGGGACCTGCCCGCGGTGCAACCGCTGGTCGCCAGGCGTTATGGCGTCTTGGGACGCCCCGATTAGGGTAATCGCTCGACCGCGCCAGCCTTGACCGATCGACCTGGGTCCCTGCCCTTTTTCGTGGCGCGAGCCCCCTGGCCGCGTCCGCCGATTCCGCCCCGATCCTTGGATCGGGGTTGGCCGCCGTCGCTCAACGGCCGATTGGCCCGGGGCGACGGACACCGACGCCCGCTCGGGCCGCCCGCGCCGGATCATCGGGGCCCGCAAGCCCTGGTCCGTGCGGCCAAGGCGCCGTAGAAGCCTCGCGCGGCGGTTGCCGTGGGCTCAGTCGCCCCCGCCGCCCGCTTCGCGCTGGTCGATGTAGGCGATCACCTTGTCGACCTTCACCCCCTTGGCCGGGTCGATGCGTTTCGCCTCTTCCAATGAGGCCCGGGCCAGGCCGTAGTCGCCGCTGTGCAGATAGGCCATCGCCATACCGATGAAGGCATCGGCGTTTGTCCCGTCCAGCATGATGGCCGAACGGAAGGCCTCGATGGCGGGACGGTATTCCTGCTTGAGTAGGAGGGCGCCGCCAATGCGCGTCTGGGCGAGGCTGGAGCTCGGATCCTGCTCGGCGGCCTGGCGGAACCGACTGAGTCCGGCGTCGATCTCTCCTGCCTTGAGGTTGGCCTCGCCCTCGGCGATGAGGGCAGTGGCGTCGCCGGTCCAACCTGGTCCGGAGAAGGTCGCGAGCAGCAAGGCCGCGATGGCGACCAATCCTGTGCGTGACATGGGTTTCACCTCGCGGGTCGTGTTTCGGACTGGATCGGGGTCCAAAGAAAAGGCCGCGCCCTGTGGCGAGGCGCGGCCCTTCGGTCCAGGGGGGCCGAGCTACTTCAGGGCACCCTTACCATAGCGTGCCTCGAAGCCCGCGCGCACCTTGTCGATGGCCTCTTTGCTCATGCCGTTGAAGTACCAGTCGTGGCCGTCGATGGGCTTGAAGTGCTTCTCGAGCACGGCGGTGGCGAACTCCTCGTTGCCGTCCTTCGCGATCACCACCTCCTTGAGCTCAGGGATCCACTCGAAATAGGTGTGCTTGGCCACGTCATAGATGCCGTGCCACCAGGTGTAGTCGGGGCCGTTCATGGAGGCCCCGTGGCGGGCGCGGCGGCCCTCGTGGTGCCAGATCTCCCACCAGATCCACTCGATCTTCTCGTCGAAGGGGGCCGGTGTGGTGTAGCCCTTGTCCTTGAGCTCCGCCATGGCCGCCGCGATGGGCTTGGCGAACTTGTCGTTGTAGAGATCGACCACGCCATCGAACTGGGCATAGTGGCCCTCGATCACGCTGGTCGCATGGCAGCCGAAGCACACCTTCTCCATCTTGGCGCGCCGGTCCTTCCAGGTGAGCACCTCGACCACCCTGGAGCCCTTGGCCTCGTCGCCGACCTTGGGGATCTCCTTGCCCTCGGGCACGTCGAACTCGTCGCCGTTCTCCAGGCGCACCAGGTTGATCTTGGTGGAGATGGGCGGGCGCAGGGTCCAGGAGATGCGCTCGCCGACGTCGTGGGTCTTGCCGATGCCCGGGCCGGCGCTCATGTGGCACGTGGCGCAGGTGGGGGCGGCGGAGTAATCGACTCCGGCGACCCATTTATCCGACTCCAGGTTCATCTCGTCCGTCTTGGCGCGGTAGATGATGCCGTGCTTGGATTCGTTGTAGACCTCGATCTGCGGGTGGTCCGGGCCCACGTGGCACTTGCCGCAGGTGTCCGGGGTGCGCGCCTGGGCGCGGGAGAAGCGGTGCCGGCCGTGGCAGGCGGTGCAGGAACCCAGGGATCCATCCGGATTGGCACGTCCGATACCCGTGTTGGGCCAGGTCCCAGGTGTGGGGCGGCCCTTGTCCTTACCCTCGGTGATGAACTCGAGCTCAGCGCCGTGACACTGGCGGCACCCGGCATTGACGGCCTCGGGTCCGCCCACCACCTCGCCCAGCAGGTTGTCCAGGGAGGCGAGGATCTGACCCGCCTTCGCATGGTGCGAGCCGTCCATCTCCTCGAACTCGGTCTGATGGCAGTTGGAGCAGTCCTTGGGCGTGACGACGATGGAGATCAGGGCATCCTCATGCTGGAAGGCATCGATGTCGCCCTCGTTGGCCTTGTGACAGTCGAGACAGGTCACGCCGCTCTGACCGTGCTGGCTGTGGTTCCACTCCCAGTACAGGCCGGGGCTCTCCGTCATGTGGCAGTCGACGCACTCCTGGCCCTTCGGGTCGCCCCAATCGACTCCGGCCTTGCCCGTCGGGCGGTCGGCCTGAGCCGCGGAGCCCAAGGCCAGCAAGGCAGCGCCCACCAATAGGCCGGCCCATCTGGTCGGCGGAATCGCTCGGCTCTTGTTGTTCATGACACACTCCTCTTCATTCAATTGAGATGGGCCGCGGGCGGTCGGTCGGGCCAGCGGACTACCCCCGGGTATCGAAAGGGCGGGATTGGATCCAGGTTTCAATCTCGTAATGAACCTGGCTTCACGTGGCGCAGGGTCCCCGTGGGGGCCTGCCTCGACCTTGATCCCTCTCAAGAATCTCCAGGAACGAGGGCTTGGTTGACGTGCGTCAATCGCGTGGTGGAGCCCGTGTGCGCGGCCCGCGCGCGGGCGAACCTGAATATTCGGTCACTTGACCGGCGGCGCGCCTCGCGGCAATAAACCGCGCGCCGGAGGCAGGCTGCCTCCAAGACCAACGCAAGCACGAAGAGTCAGACCGAAAGGGAGCTATCCATGATCGAGGTTAGAGAGCTCAGTCGCAGTTATGGCGAGCTCAAGGCGGTGGCCGGGGTGTCCTTCGACATCGGCCACGGCGAGATCGTTGGCTTGCTCGGCCACAACGGCGCCGGCAAGACCACCATCATGAAGATGCTGACCGGCTTTCTGGAGCCGAGCAGCGGGACGATCCGCATCGACGGGCTGGAGCTCGCGGAGCGCCGTCGGGAGGTCCAGCGTCGGATCGGCTATCTGCCCGAGAATTGCCCCCTGTACCCGGAGCAGACGGTCCTGGATTCCCTCGAGTATCAGGCGTTGCTGCACGGCATGCCCCCGCAGCGTCGCCCTGCCGCGATCCGTCAGGCCATCGAGCGCACGGCCCTCGGACCCAAGGCGGCCGCCACGGTCGGGACCCTGTCCCGCGGCTACCGCCAGCGCCTGGGGGTGGCCCAGGCGATCCTGCATTCCCCGAAGATCCTGATCCTCGACGAGCCCACCAACGGCCTGGACCCCACCCAGATCCAGCACATGCGGGACCTGATCCGGGAGCTCGCCCGGGAGGCGACGGTCATCGTCTCCACCCATATCCTCCAGGAGGTGGAGGCGGTCTGCGAGCGGGTGCTCATCATGCGTGCCGGGACCCTGGCCCTGGACAGCGCCCTGGAGTCCATCGGTCACCATCCCCGGCTCCTGGTCACCCTGAATCGCTCGCCGGCCGAGGTGCAGCCGATCCTCGCCGTCGTCCCGGGGGTCTCCGGTGTGTCCCTGCTGGAGGACGACGGCGCGCGTCGCCGCTTCGCCCTCGAGGGCGGCGACGCGCGCGCCCTGGCGCCCGCCGTTGCCCGAGCGGTGTCG
>JBAPYD010000299.1:0-3174 GCA_049284555.1 Chromatiaceae bacterium
TCGCTGGTCTGCACGATCGCCTGGCTCGCGAATCCATGAACCTGTAGTCGCTCCCAGGCGGCCGGGACCGCAATACTTGTTTCGCAACTGAGCGCCAAGAGCGCAAGCGTTGATAGCTGCTTTATGCCCACCCTAGCGAACCTCCAGCCTGCGCACCGAGGAATCCACTGCCTCGGAATGAGCATAACCGATTGCGCCAGGTGTCCTTGCCACTTGCTCGATCATCTGCGATTCCGTTGTAACCGTAATCGGCGCCGGCCCGGTCCCGGAGAACAATTGCCGATCCCAGGCACGGCGCAATTGATACGGATAAAGACCCAGAATCGCCTTTGCGACGGCCTCATGGAGAGGATGATTGTCCGGCAGCACGAAGACCTGTGCGTGACGGCCGTTGGGCCATTCGTTCAAGCGCATGGTCAGGTAAAGCCTTGCCTCGTTCCGGGTAAGATTCTCGACACCAGCGCTCGGATGGGTAATCAGGGTCTGCCCGCCCGCTAGACACGCCCCACCCGCGAAAAGCAGCAGCAAAGCGCCTGGCCAGACAGATACCGCGAGTGCTCTCGCAATCGAGACACGCCATCGGGCGCTCGGCCTGACCTGCCGTCGTCCGAAGTGCCGGGTTTTCTTTGCGCCTCGGGCGATTCGAGCCATTTCCGTGCTGCTTCCTCGTCCGGAGAAGGCATCCCGCGACATTCAGTACAGAAAAGTGCCAATTTTCGGGATGCTAACCCAAGGGGTCAGGGGAATCGGTGAGCGTCATCACGCTCGGTGCCACTGCCAGGCGTTACGGGTGAGTACGCCTGTGACCAGGTCGAGAAGGGTCCCCGGGTTGGCGAACGTGGCATATCGAGCGCCTTCAAATCGACTCACCCGAGGAGAAGCCTCGCAGCCCCGTAGTGTTGCGACGACTCCGTGGCTTCCATCGGTGGCTTCCATTGACGGTGTACCGACCCACGCGCCTCCCGCGCAGTGGCGCGACCAGGAAATCCGGGCAACAAAATCAGGCTTCCTTGCGCTCCTTACTGCGCTGGCGCACCTCGACGCGGAGTATACCGCAAGGGCGCATCTGCAACCTCCGCTTGCGGCGCCCGGGCGCCAGAGAAGCGCCCTGGTCCAGCTACCGGGCCAGGCGGTTGGCTATTTCATTCTCCGACAATCCTCAGAAATCGCCTCGGCCCAACTGTCCCTTGAGTACCGGCACCGCCGTCCCCCTGAGGCATTCCTTGCCGAAGAAACGACAGTAGCCTGGGGTTCTTTCGCTCCAACATCCGTTCCGCACGCCTGACCTCGGCGAGATACGGCCGAACGGGACCGTAGTAGTCTACTTCCGGGCCGACCGCGACAAAGGGCCAACCCATTCGTCGGACCAAGACGTCGAGACCCCGCTCGATCGCGATCAGCCAATGGGTCACGCCCGATCGCTTCGTCTCATGATATAGATACTTCAGCATACCCACGACGATTTCCGGACCGGGCGGCGAAGGCTCGTCCTGACTCCGTCGGCCAGAAGCCTCGACAGTGCGGGGAGGCGCCCAGCGGGGATCGCCGCCGTAAAAGAAATCACTGGCGCGCCGACGAAAGTGCTTTGAGATGGCGAGACGAGACACCTCACTATAGGTGGCCAGGCCCCGGGATAGGGGATCGCGCAGGTAGGCGAACTCGTCGAAGAACTCACAGTGGGCCTGACAAGGAAATCCACGCTCCGAGTGCAGTACCAGGCGGGCGGTTCCAGCAACCTCCCCATTTCGATGGCGTGCCAGCACATGAACGGCATTCGCGTCAAACTCGTCTCTCTCCTGAAAGTCGAGGTACGCCGAACCGTCGAGTAGTTCCCGCTCTACACAATAGACCTGATAGCGAACGCGATAGGCCTCGGCCAACAGTTTGTCATCGTTGGCCCCGACATACTCGAAATAGGTCGTAGTGACTACTGGGCTCAAGGCGGGAAGCACATCCGCGAGCGCCAAACGCGAGCCAGAATTCCTCATGCTCCCTCCAATGCTTATCCTGTGATCGTTCCCCTTCGGGAAAGGATCAGCAAGAAAGATCGATCCTCGGCGCACGCAAGGCCGCCGAGGGATCCGTCACTAGAAGCGCCGGTGCAGACCTCACCGCCCGACCAGCCAGTACCTCGATGAGCAAGGTCGTGGCCAGCGCACCCAGGGATTGCGCCCCAGGCGAGACTTGTGACGCGGGACAGGGGGCACCGTCCTCCATGACGGCAAGTGCGTCTGAAAGGACCTTGGCTACTTGAGCATCGAGCCGCTCGGCAAGACGCCCTGCCAACGGCGCAAAGGCGGATCTGTAGGACGCCGCCGAGACGACTTCGTCTTCCGAGATGCCGAATACGCGGCGAAACGACCACTCTCCGCGGGGCGGGAAGTAGACACAGCCGGCACCCCATCCCATGGCGAGGGCAGAGATTGCTGGTTTGCCCTGACGGCTGCATTCGTCATGCAAGCCGACGATGGCGGGAAGATCCAGGAAGTCAATCGTATCGAAGACGAAGTCCGCTTCTTCGACTGCATCCGCCGTGTTGCACTGGTCAAGGTTCTCACTGATCTTTCGCACGTTCACTGCGGGGTTGATCGCCCTAAGGCGGTCGGCCAAGGCATCCACCTTCGGGCGACCAATGTCAGAAGCCGTAAAGTTCTGCCTATTCAGGTTATGAGCAGCCACCGTGTCTCCGTCCGCCAGGATCAACTGCTCGAAGCCGATGCGAACCACGGACTCGGCAAAGGTGCTGCCGATACCGCAGCCGGCCACAAGGACACACGTCTCCCGGATCCGGTGCTGCAATTCGTTCGAGACGTAGCCGACGTTGCGTTGAACCAAGTCATCGTAACGGAGCATGTTGCTGTCCACTCCAAGGCATAACGACTGCGCGAAAGAGGCGAGGCGAAACCGGGTCAGCACCAAGCGAGCGGCGCATGGATGCTGATGTATAGGGTATCAACCCAATCAGCACTGGCACGGGCGGCCGCGCGCTAATCCCTATGGACCGACTCGTCGACTCATAGGTGTAAGTTCCGCTCTTACAATAAAGGAAAGGGGGTGGGCGGTTAGCTCCTCCAGCCACAACCCCTTGTGGTTTGCTGCCAAGACGTTGGCGGACGTCTCACGACAAAATGCTCGGATACGCAGGCCGTTAGGAGACTACCGGGTATCCGGACT
>JBAPYD010000300.1:0-3162 GCA_049284555.1 Chromatiaceae bacterium
GGTCAGACGGACCTGGCCTGGGCCGCGGCATTGCCCGTGTAGGAGGCGGGCGTCAGCTCCCTCAGGGCCTGCTTGGCCTCCTCCGGGATCTCCAGCCCGTCGATGAAGGCACGGAGCTCCTCCGGTCCGATCCGCCGGCCCCGGGTCAGCTCCTTGAGCCGCTCGTAGGGGCTATCGACGCCGTAGCGGCGCATCACGGTCTGAACCGGCTCCGCCAGCACCTCCCAGTTGGCGTCCAGGTCCGCCGCCAAACGCTCGGGATCCGCCTCCAGCTTGCCGATGCCCTTGAGGGCCGATTGCAGGGCGATGCTCGTGTGGGCGATCCCGACCCCGAGGTTCCGCAGCACCGTGGAGTCGGTGAGGTCCCGCTGCCAGCGGGAGATGGGCAGCTTGGCGCCCAGGTGGCCGAGGATGGCGTTGGCGATCCCCAGGTTCCCCTCGGCGTTCTCGAAGTCGATGGGATTGACCTTGTGGGGCATGGTGGAGGAGCCGACCTCCCCGGCCACCGTGCGCTGCTTGAAATAGCCGAGCGAGATGTAGCCCCAGACGTCCCGGCACAGGTCGATGAGCACGGTGTTGAAGCGCCCCACGGCGTCGAACAGCTCCGCCATGTAGTCGTGGGGCTCGATCTGGGTGGTGTAGGGGTTCCAGGCGAGCCCCAGGGATTCCACGAAATCCCGGGCGAAGGCGGGCCAGTCGAGCCCCGGATAGGCGGCCAAGTGGGCGTTGTAGTTGCCCACGGCCCCGTTGATCTTCCCCAGGAGTTCCACGGCCGCGACCCGCTCCCGTTGCTGGTGCAGCCGCTGCGCGAGGTTCGCCATCTCCTTGCCCAGGGTGGTGGGGGAGGCGGGCTGACCGTGGGTGCGGGCCAGCATGGGCAGGTCCGCGTAGCGCTGGGCCAGCTCCCGGACGGCCGCGATCAGGTCGTCCATCTGGGGCAGGAGCACCTGTCCCCGGCCCTCCCGGATCATCAGGGCGTGGGCCAGGTTGTTGATGTCCTCGGAGGTGCAGGCGAAGTGGATGAACTCGCTCACCGCCTCCAGCTCCGCGTTGCCCGCGATGCGCTCCTTTAGGAAGTACTCCACCGCCTTGACGTCGTGGTTGGTGGTCCGCTCGATGTTCTTCACCCGCTCCGCGTCGGGGATCTGGAAGCCCTCGACGATCCCGTCGAGCAGATTGGCGGCGTGACCCGACAGGGGCGGCACCTCCGGGATCTCGGGGTGGTCGGCCAGGGCCTTGAGCCAGCGGACCTCCACCGCCACCCGATGCCGGATCAGTCCGTACTCGCTGAAGATGGGCCGCAGGTCCGCGGTCTTCGAGCCATAGCGCCCGTCGACCGGGGATACGGCGGTGAGGGTGGAAAGCTCCATGGTCGGTCTCCGATCGTTTGGGGTCCTGGGCCGCATGGCCGTTGTGCCGGTTGGGCGGCAAGGCTGCCCCAGGCGGGCGCGCAGCGCAAGCCGGCCCGGCGGACCGGGGGTACTAGTCCTCCGGGTCGAACCGATAGCCCAGCATCTCGATGTCCCGGGCGAAGTGCCGGGCCACCAGCTCCGCGGTCCCGTCGGTGTAATAGCCCCGGTAGTCCTTGGATCGGTCTTTCGCCGCGCGGGCGTGGGGGAGGGCGGGGGCGCCGATGCCGATGTGCTCGCAGGCGGTGGCGAAGTCCTCCGCGAGGCGCTCGTAGCGGCCGATGAAGTCGACGACCAGCTTGCCGTGCAGATCGATCAGGTAATCGCTCTGGAGCTCGATGGAGGTGTCGACGTGGTACTGGTAGGGCCGCGTCGGGTCCAGCTTCCAGCGCAGGAAGCCCTCGAAGTCCTCATGGCCCCCCAGGTAGTGGGGCCGCTCCCGCCGGATGTGGTGGAAGGAGCTCACCTGCAGATCCCAGGGGTTGCGGACGAAGGCGAACTTGAAGAGCGAATCGAAGAACTCCTTCGGCAGGAGCTCCTTGGCGGCGATCACCTTGGCGTGGCGGGGGAGCTTGGTGGCGATTCGGTGGCCGCTCAGGTGGCTGAATCGGCTGCACAGGAACATGGGCCAGTACCAGGGGTCCCCCCAGCGCCGCCGCTCCAGGGCCTTGCGCACGCTGGTTCCGCCGGTCTTGGCGATGTGGACGAAGAGGAAGCGATGGCGAACCGAGAGCAGCATGGTGGGATTCTATCCGAGTCCCGTGCCCTGGCTCGCCCGGGATTTCCGTCATCCGGCCCGGCCCCGCGTTCGGTGCCCGGACCGATTGCCCGCCGGGTGGCCCTTCTCTATGCTTGGCGCGCCCCGGCCCTCCCTGTGACCTTGGGGCAGTCCCAGCAACCACCAAAGACACCGATCGAGGAGACACCCATGAAGACCCTGACCCTCGGCTGCGCCCTGGCCGCGTTCCTTGCCGCGACCGCCGTCCAGGCCGGCGGACCCACGCCCGACCATCCCTGCTACGACGTGGCGGACTGCAAGACCCAGACCTCCCAGGAGGCGTTCTCCGCCTGCATCAAGGCCAACAAGGCGGAGGCCGACGCCAACGAGGATTGCGCCACCTTCCGCAAGGACAAGGATGGCTGGCTCGAGGAGCACGGATTCTCCGAGCTGGCCGACCTGTTCGAGTCCTGATCCCAGCTGCCGCGCCGGCCCCGGGTCGGCGCGACCGTTCCGGGGTCACGCATCCGTGACCCCGACTGCCTCCTGGCCGATTCCTCGATGAGCGTGCGGCTCCCCACCCCGCGGCGGGGAAGACGCGGCCGAGGACCGCGCAGGTCTTCGGGGAGCGAGCCCACCGCGTCCCAGGGACGCGCCGGAACATCCACATGATTCGCCGTATGCTGCTCGCGGTCGCCGCGCTGCCCCTGATCCTGGTGATTGCAGGGTCCGGGGTGCTGCTCTGGCTGATCAAGCAGGCGGAGCCCCCCTATTCCGGCGAGGTGATCGTTGGCGGCCTCCAGTCCCCGGTGCAGGTTCGGGTGGGCCCCCACGCCGTGCCGACCATCCGGGCGGACTCCATCCAGGACCTGCTCGTTGCCCAGGGCTACCTCACCGCGCGGGAGCGCCTGTGGCAGATGGATCTGATGCGCCGGGCGGCCCAGGGTCGCCTGGCGGAGGTCCTCGGCCCCGAGGCCCTGGGCCTGGACCGGCTCTTCCGAACCCTGGGACTCGCCGCCTCCGCCCGCCGTGCCC